>NZ_CATWFF010000129.1 GCF_958350005.1 uncultured Megasphaera sp.
AGAGACGAAGGCCGTCCGGCAACTTGCCGGACGGCCTTCGGCTCTTTGATGTATCTGTTTACTTTATTTCATACTGCCCCATTGCTTCCATGAGCCGTTGAACAATCCCTGAATCTGTTCTTTCGTCAGATTGGTCAGGGGATTCTTTTCATTGACAATAATGGCAATTCCATCGCGGGCAACGGGCTGGCTTTGCAGCAATTCTGCTTCATAGCTTTTCAGCTGCCGCGACGACATGGCCATATCGGCTTCGCCGCGAATGGCTGCAGTCAGACCTTCTGTCGAGTCCGTTGCCTTCAGGTCAATAACAGCATTGGAATTATACTGCCCATATTCCTCTGCAATCGCTTTCATGAGCGGTTCCATAGACGTCGAACCTGTAATATGAACGGTACCGGCCGCCTGGCTGGACAAAAAGCTGGTCGGACTCTTCAGGGAAATGGCATATCGTTCAATGACACTCTGACCTGCTCCCTGAATATAGGAAAGCAAATCCTGTTCTGCCGGCTGAAGTTCACCGTTCCAGCACAGATAATAGGTCCGCGTCAGCGGATAGTTATCAGCGCGAATGGATTCTACAGACGGCTTGATCGTATCGACGGCCAGGATTTTTACGCCCTTTGCATCTTTGACGGCACTGTAGGCAACATAGGCCACAGCATCCGGATCGGCAGCGACTTTGGCAACCGCTTCCGTCGTGGACGTCGCAACGTCTCTGGCTCCTCTTTCGTCTGTACCGACAAGACGTTCAAACTCGTTGCGCGTCCCTGATCCTTCTTCACGGGAAATAGCATGCACTTCTCCCAGGGAAGACAGATCCGGAAGGGACGGAGACGAAGAACCGCAGCCGGCCATGATGACAGCCGTGCCTAAAGCCGCCAGCATCAGAAGCCACCTGTTTCTCATGATTTATCCCCTTCTTTCTCGGGTTTATCCAGGTTGATGAAGGCTGCATGTCCCATAGCTTCTTCGGCAATACCGACGCAGTTATCGGCCATACGGTCCAGTGAATACAGGACTGCTGCATAATCTGTCGTCAAATCGGGGCTGCATTCGTTATCCTGGACGCGTTCGAAATGTTCACGGTAACATTCTTTCTGCAGTTCATGAAGCTCATGTTTTTCGGCGTTGACGTGCTGCGCTGCTGTCTTATCGCCTTCCTTGACAGCCTGAACAGACTGAGCAAACATATTCTGACTGATTTGCAGACATTTGTCCAGTTCGGCTTTGGCCTTGTCTGACAGGTCGCTGCTTCCGGCATCGACGTTTTTGACAAAGTCGCGGATTTCACCGCTCCGGTCGGCAATATGGTCAATATGATTGGATACAAACAGCAGCCCTGCTGTCTGTTCTGCCTGCTGTTCCGTCAGGCTGCCCTGAGAAAAGAGGCGCGTAATATACAGGGCAATGCGGTCCTGCAGGGATTTTACCCCTTCCTGATCCATAACAAATCCCTGATCTTCTTCGCTGCCCCCTTTGCCGCTTACGACATTGCGGAGCTTTTCCAGCATAGACGATGTAAGGCCGGCCAGATGTTCCAGTTCCTGAGAAACAAGATACATAGCCGCTGCCGGCTGACCCAACATGTTGTTGTCCAGATACCGGGGCATATATGTCGATACGGCCACTGTATCGTCGCCGCGGATAATAAAACGTACGATTTTTACCATGACGTGAATCAGCGGCAGCCATACGAGGGTGCAGACAATATTAAACGTCGTATGCGCGTTGGCAATCTGCCGGGAAATGACGTCCAGTTCCGGGCCCTGCGGAGAAATCCACATGACGAACTGGGCAAAGAAAGGAATAATACACAGGAAAACCATACTGCCTGAAATATTGAATACCGAGTGGGCCACAGCCGTGCGCTGGGCATTTTTCGACTGACCGATGCAGGCAAGGAGGGCCGTAATAGTCGTGCCGATATTATCGCCCAGCAGAATAGGAATAGCACCGAGGAGACCGATTACGGAACCGCCGTCAGGGCCGGGCTGAGATGCGAAGTTCTGCAGTACAGCGATCGTAGCCGAGCTGGACTGCACGACCAGCGTCATGCCCATGCCGACGAGAAGGCCGAGAACAGGAATATGGGATACCTGAGCCATCAAATCGACAAAAATCGGACTGCCAGCCAGAGGTTTCATGACATTCCCCATAATTTCGATCCCTTCAAAAAGAAGGCCAAAATTAAAGATAACCAGACCAATATTCTTCAGCCGTTCCTGCTTGCTGACAAAGTTCATAATAAAGCCAATGAAGATAATCGGATAAATATAGTCTGATAATTTAAATGCCAGGAGCTGGGCCGTCATAGTCGTACCGATATTGGCACCAAAAATAACGGAAATGCCCTGAGGCAGCGTCATCAGTCCGGCACTGACAAAGCCGATAACCATGACCGTCGTTGCCGAACTGGACTGCAGTACTGCCGTGACGAGCATACCGGCAATAGCACCCAGAACAGGGTTTTTCGTCAGCATGCCCAGGATTTTTTTCATCCGTTCTCCTGCTACTTTCTGCAGGGAATCGCTCATGCCGTTCATGCCGTACAAAAACAGAGCCAGCCCGCCAATGAGGCCAAAAAAGATTTTCAAACTGGGATCCATGTGTAATTTCTCCTCTCTCATACAGGAAACAAGTGGTAACAGTATATACACCGATGTGCTGTATACGTTATTATCAATTTAACAGGAACTTCGTAAAATATACGTCGGCGTTATGTAAAATTTGTGTAAAGATAACATATATATGACATTTGCATAAGCCGGACTAATGCTTGAAATAAATATGATACAAAAGCCTTCTCCCAGCACACAACGGTGTTGAAAGAAGGCTTTTGTATGACATAAACAATTCTGCCATATTTACTTTATGGTTTTCTTCAACTGCTTTAAATCCTCAATATCAGCATGTTTCAGCAGGTTTCGGAATTGTTCCAGCTGTGCTTCCACACTGGAATCCAATTTCGGGAATTTGGGATTAATGCGGCGCAGCGTCTTCAGGACAATCTGAGAAACGACGTACCGCGTATACCACTTGTTATCTGCCGGAATGATATACCACGGCGCATATTTCCTGGTCGTCGCCGTAATGACTTCGCCGTATACTTTCTGATACCGGTCCCAGTACTGCCGTTCGTGAATATCGGCCATGGAAAACTTCCAGTTTTTCTGTTTCGTCACAATACGGTCAATGAGCCGCTTCTTCTGTTCTTCTTTGGAAAGGTGCAGAAAAATCTTAATGACAGGAAAGCCATTTTCTACGAGATACCGTTCCCAGTCACAAATCTGACGGTACCGTTTTTCCCAGATATCTTTTTTTATCAGCTTATCGGGAATGCCATCACTTTTAATGAGATTGTGAATATTGGCAACGACGACGTCTTCATAATGGGACCGGTTGAAAATGCCGATTTCTCCGCGGCTCGGCAGGGCTTTATTGACGCGCCACATGTAGTCGTGATCCTTTTCTTCTGCACTGGGCTGCTTGAAGCTCTGCACGTGGACGCCAGCCGGATTGAGCCGGGCAAATACATGCTTGATCGTACCGTCCTTTCCGGCAGCATCCATGGCCTGCAGGACAATGAGGACGCCATAATGATTGTCAGCATACAATTTTTCCTGCCAGGCCTGCATTTCTTCAATGGCCTTAGGCATCCATTCCTGCTTGACAATTTCTTTATCCACATCGACGTCACAGGACGTGGAAAACTGGCGAAGGTCAATCTTCTCCCCTTCTTTTGCCAAATACTGGTCTATATCCATGAGCTTCCCTTCTTTCTCGCGGTCTTAATGGATCTGATAGCATGTATAGCCCACATGCTACTCTTATCTTTATTCAATATGATATTCCTGATACAGCTTTTTCCTGATAGTTTCATCTTCAATCGCCAAATCCAGATCATGCAGCCGGCCATTGGCTTTTAATAGTTTCAACAACTTCGTCAGTCGGCTTTCCCCTTCTTTACGTTCTTCCAGGCTCCATTTTTCAAGTTCCGCACACATCACAGCCACCTCTGTTGGAGCGGTAAAATACATTCTACAGCAGGAATATTATCCTTCAAACAGCGTTTCATAAACTCATCATCCATCAGCCGCCATCGTTTAATAATATGCAGTGCCCGCTGATGGCGTTTTGCTTTGGGATCTGGCGGAATGGACTCATGGATAGACATATACGCACCACCTTTCTTCTTGATTCAATTATACTAAGGTTCCCGGTTTTCGACAACATTTAAGAAGTGTTCTGTAATGTTACAGTTTTCTAACACTGTTGGGAATTATTCTTGATTTTTCGATAAAAGTCAGTATACTATAGCCAACACGATACAGTATGTATCTGCACAGGTATGAAGAAAAGGGGGATCTTATGAATACACGTATTATCAGCGCCTGCACATCGGCTATGCTGGCTATTGGCGCCCTGGCCGGAGTCTCTGCTGCTGACACGGCAAAGACAAATAACGACGGCGTTACGTCTTCTTCTTATGAATTCAGCTCCGTGTCCTATACCAACGGCCAGGACGGCAAAACGTACCACCGCGTCGTGACCAGCCGCAACGGCGTCACTGATACAGACGTCACAACTGTTGACGACGGCAGCGGCACCGTTACGTGGGATAAAAACGACGCCGGCCACTATGTAAATGGCTACATGAACGGCATTTCCCTGAAAGACGGCAATGTGACGGCCAACAATGTAGCTGCTAAAAATGTCCAGGCTTCAACGGCCAATTTGGGAAATATCTACGGCACCAGCGTCACTGCTGCATCCGGTACGGTCGGCGGCGTGCAGTTTGCCGGGAAGGGAACCATTACAGGCGTCCAGACCAGCGAATCTGATGACACGTCTGTCGTAACTCTCGCCTACCTGAATCAGCGGCTGGCCGCTTTGGAAGCAGAAAATGAAAAACTGCGGGCTGAACTGGCTCAGCTGAAAAAATAGTAAGTCTGCCAACGTTCGCAATGACGAAAAAACCGTTTTTCCCGGTATCTGTATCCGGTGAAAAACGGTTTTTGTGTATTCTCTTACAGCAGCTGCCGGGCAAACTGGCGGGCCCGCTGTTCCTTGTCAGCATCCATGAAAACATGGGCATAGCCTAAATCGTGTTCTGCCAGCATGCCCACATAGGAAAGCTGCGAATGGCGGCAGTATCGCCGAATGCCCTGTTCCCACAGATCGGCCCCTTTTTCGACTGGATAGCCGCACGTCGTGACGAGGGCTACCTTCTTGCCAGCCCACAGAGCCGGGCCTTTTTTCTCGCCATAATACTTATTCATGCCGTATACCAGCCGATCCAGGACGGCCTTCACAGGCGGCGTACAGTACCAGGAGTAAATGGGCGTCGCCAGTACCAGGAGATCACAGGCCAGAACGGAATCGAAAATCTCCTGCATATCATCGTGAACAGCACAGCCAAAAATAGTCCAGTCTTTCTGACAGACCCGACAGGCCCGGCAAGACTGCAGCTCCTTGTCATACAGCCAGATAAGCTCTGCCGAACAGCCATGTTTCTCCAGCTCATCTATAAAGGGCCGTGTAATGGCAATAGTATTGCCCTGCTTGCGGGGACTGCCCATGAGGATACATACTTTTTTCTCATCCATTCTGATCATCTCCTTGTATTCATGATAGTATCCGCCATTTCCTAAGAGATACCATTATCCACTGGTATAAATTACATTTTCTCCAGCGTAAATTGCGTTTTCTTTAGAGAAAGTTGCGTTTTCTCTAGAGAGAGTTGCATTTTCTCCGACCTGCCAGATAACTATTTCGCTTTCTTTTCAGTCAGCTTTTGATATAGCTTCATCAGTTCGGCTACGCAGTCTGATTCACTCATGCCGCGCCAGTTCCAGCCGTAGGCGGTCATGACGGCTTTGTCGTTTTCCTGATGAGCTTTGCGCAGTTCCGGCGGCAT
>NZ_CATWFF010000130.1 GCF_958350005.1 uncultured Megasphaera sp.
AACTTCTCCTGACAGCATAAAATATTCGCAAGGTGCGATAAATTCCCTGAATGGTTTTACTTTTGCCTGTATTTCTATTACAATATATGCTATGTATGGAATGTATTGAGGAGCAGGCATATGAAGATTTCTGATATTGGTGAATTTGGATTTATTGATGCTGTGAAAGACAATACAATTTTTCGGCCCCAGTCTGTTGTTGTCGGCATTGGCGATGACGGTGCCGTGTATAAGACGACGGCAGGAATGGAGCAGATTGCCGTCATTGATACGATGGTAGAAGGCAGTCACTTTATTATTGGCAAGACCGCTTCCTGGTATGATGTAGGATATAAGGCCGTTGCGTCCAACTTGAGCGATATTGCTGCCATGGGTGGCGTGCCGACCCACCTGGTCTTATCCACGGCCATTCGTCCCGATATGGATATGGCTGATCTGACGGAGATGTATGACGGCATGAAAGCTATCTGCCGGAAGTATGGCGTCAATATCCTCGGCGGCGATACGGTCCTGTCCAAAGGAAGTCTGGTCATTACGGTAGCTGCCTTTGGCGAAGTGGAAGCCGGAAAGGCCATCTGCCGCAGCGGTGCCAAAGCAGGCGATGTCGTAGCTGTGTCCCACTGTGTCGGTGATTCGTCAGGCGGTCTGGACGTCCTTCTGCACGGAGCAGAAGGCTATAAGCGGCTCACGCAGGCGCACAAGCTGCCAGTTCCGCAGATTGAACTGGGACGGCTTCTGGTGGCTCATCACTGTCATAGTCTAAATGACATCAGCGATGGCCTGGCCAGTGAATCCAATGAAATCGCCAAGGCCAGCGGCGTCGTGCTGGTGCTGGACCGCGCACGTATTCCCGTCAGTCCGGAACTGCAGCAGTGGGCTGCAGCACAACATACAGACTGTTGGCATTACGTTTTCAATGGCGGCGAAGATTATGAACTGATCTTTACGATGGCGCCCCGGGATTTTGATGCCCTGCAGCAGGAGTATCCTGACGTCACGGCTATTGGTACGGTCGAAGCCGGTAAGGGATGCGTATATTTGCAGCACGATGGTCAGCAGACGCTGCTGCCGCCGTCAGGATGGAATCATTTTCGCAACGAAGGAGAGCATACGATTGGATATAACGACGCACGGAGAACGTGAGACAATTGCGCTGGGAGAAGTCATCGGGCGCGTTCTGCATCCTGGGGATGTACTGGCCCTGCATGGCGACCTGGGCGCCGGCAAGACCCATTTCGTCCAGGGCATTGCCCGGGGAATGGGGATTATGGAACCCGTTGTCAGCCCGACGTTTACAATATTAAATTATTACGAACATGATATACCGCTTCAGCACTTTGATTTTTACCGGCTTGAAGAAGAGTATGAACTGGATGATCTGGGGTTTGACGACTATCTCAGCCAGGGCGTTACCGTCATTGAATGGTCAGAAAAGTTTTTGGAACGCCTGCCGGAAGATGCGGCTCATATTACAATTGACAAGACCGGGCCGGAAGAGCGAATCATTCATTTGTCTCTTGTAGACCCGCGCTGGGCTGATGTAAAAAAGGAGGTAGAAGCCTATGCTGCTGGCCATTGAAACATCCAGTCTCGTATCCAGTGTAGCCCTGCTTCATGACGATACGCTGCGGGCGGAACTGACTGTTCAGGCCCGTCTGACTCATTCGGAACAGCTCATGCCCCATATTGCGGACATGCTGGAAAAAGCGTCTGTCCGCAAACAGGACATTGATGGTATTGCCGTTTCTATTGGCCCTGGTTCTTTTACGGGCCTGCGCATCGGCCTGGCTTCAGCCAAGGCCCTGGCCTTTGCCTGGCAGATACCGATTGTCGGTGTAGAAACGCCGCTCAGCCTGGCCTGGAATTTTGTCGGTGCCTCTTCCCGTATCTGCACGCTTATTGACGCCCAGAAGGGAAATGTCTATGCTGCCGTGTACCAGTGGGAAGAAACGGTGTTGCATACACGGTCTGATGTATATGTTGCGCCCCTTACGGAGGTGCTGGCCGAGTTACAGCAGGAAAAAGGACCTGTTGTCTTCTGCGGCGACGGAGCCTTAAAGTACAGAACGTCCATCGTTGAGGCTAGTGAACAGTTTCGCCTGGCACCGCCGACGATGGCCATTCCTCGGGCTGGCAGTGTGGCCTTGGCGGCAGTGCCGCGGTTCCTGACCGGAAATACCGATGACTGCATGACGCTGACGCCGGCATATAAACGGCGCAGCGAAGCGGAAGTGCTGTGGGAAAAACGCCACGGCGGTCAGTCATGTCTATGATTGTACGGCCTGCCGTTCCCGGTGATGCCGAGGGCATTTTTGCTGTAGAGAAAGAATCATTTTCTGTTCCCTGGAGCCTTGATGCGATTCACAAAGAACTGCAGAACCGTGAACTGACCATGTATTATGTCCTGGAAGACGAAGAGGGACAGATTGCCGGGTATGCCGGGCTGTGGCGTGTCCTGGATGAAGGGCAGATTACCAATATTGCCCTGCGCAGATCCTGCCGGGGCAGCGGTTATGGCGAGCTGCTCCTGCGCGTACTTATGGAAGCTGGCTGGGAAGACGGGTGCAGCGATATTTTTCTGGAAGTGCGCATATCCAATGTCAGCGCTCTTGGACTATACCGAAAACTGGGGTATCAGACATTGTCAGTACGGCAGAAGTATTACTCTGAGCCCGTCGAAGATGCCTATGTCATGGACTGTAAAAAAGAACACTATCCGTGGATTACGAATTACTCAAAAAAGGAAGAATAATGTATGTATACTTTAGCCTTAGAAACGAGCTGTGATGAAACGTCGGCAGCGGTCATTCAGGACGGCCGCCGCATTCTTTCCGATGTCATTTCCACGCAGGTGCCGATTCACCGCAAGTTTGGCGGCGTCGTACCGGAAATTGCCTCTCGCCAGCATATTGAATATGTCATGCCTGTCGTTCAGGAAGCGCTGGAAAAAGCAGGCCTTTCCCTGGCACAGATGGATCATATTGGCGTAACCTATGGCCCTGGGCTGGTTGGCGCTCTGCTGGTCGGCGTTGCCGCAGCCAAGGCACTCAGTTTTGCCTTGGACAAGCCTTTGGTCGGCGTGAATCACATGGAAGGCCATATTTTTGCCAATTTTTTAAGCCATCCCGACTTGGAGCCCCCCTTTTTATGTCTTGTCGTCTCTGGCGGACATACGCAGCTCGTGCGCATTGAAGGGTATAATTCTTTCGTGCTTCTGGGACAGACCCGCGATGATGCAGCTGGTGAAGCATTTGACAAAATTGCCCGTGTCATGGGTTATCCCTATCCAGGCGGTCCGCAGATCGACAAACTGGCCAAGACGGGGAATGCCGAAGCGATTGCCTTTCCCAAGGCCCTTCATGAAAAACATAACTTTGAATTCAGCTTCAGCGGCCTGAAATCGGCAGTTTTGAATTATCTCCATACGCAGGAACAGCGGGGGATTGCATATAATCCCAATGATGTAGCAGCGAGCTTTCAGAAAACCGTTGTTGATACGCTGGTGGAAAAGACGATGGATGCGGCTTCGTACTGTCAGGCTCAGAAAATTGCTGTTGCTGGCGGCGTATCGGCCAACAGTGCCCTGGCAGCGGCTATGGAAGAGGCGTGTCAGGCCCATGGTTATGCCTTCTACCGGCCCGAACCGATTTTATGCACTGATAACGCGGCCATGATTGGCTGCCGGGCGTATTACATGGCTCAGGACGGCCTGTTTGCTGACCTGACGCTGAATGCCAAACCGGGCCTGGCTATTTCGTCGGCGCCGCTGCGGCATTAAGGGGGCATCTGTATGTCTTCTATTGAAGCTGTTTGCAGCAGTGCCAGTTCCCTATCTCAGGTACAGATTCATATATTAAAGCACAGTGAAGAACTGCTGCAGTTTGCCAGCGATTTATCTCATCGGGATTTACAGGTATTGGTTCCTGGACGCAAGGCCGGCACGCTGGTGCTGGCAGCTCAGCGCATGTCCCTGTCCCAGCCGGCAGGAGAAGAACGGACATCGGCGGCAGTCGGCACGGTTCTGGCCGGGTATGAAGCACCGATTGCCCTGCAGGTACTGCAGACCGGACAGGTCATTCAGGGCGGCAAGGAACTGGATTATGGCCGCATTGAGCCGATGGTAGCCTATCCCTTTGTCGATAATGCCGGAGAAACCATGGCCGTTCTCGTCTTTATCGGCGCTGTGGAAGCGGCGCGGGAAGTATTGACCGAAACGGCTGTCATGGCCCTGCGGGTGCCCATTGAACGGGAACCGTGCGATTTGTACCGGCCCCTGTCGCTGCAGGACGGCATTATTCTGGTCAACTGCAACGGCGTCGTCATTTATACGGACGAAATGGCTGAAAGCATTATGCATATGCGTGGCCATTCTGGCATGTTTCTGGGATCGAATATTTACAATACGCCCAGCAGTCTGACCGGAGCCAAGAAGGTACTGGCAACGCGGGAAGGTATAGTCGAAGATGTAACCGCCGGCGGCGTCGTATTTACGCGGCGCGTCATTCCGCTCCTGCAGGGCGGTAAAGTGCGCCGGGTCATTGTCGTACTGACAGAAAAGACGGAACTGTACCGCAAAGAAGAAGAACTGATGATCAAGATGTCGGTCATCAAGGAAATTCACCATCGTGTGAAAAATAATCTGCAGACCATTGCCAGCCTGCTGCGTATGCAGATGCGCCGTACGAACAGTCAGGAAGCCAAAGACGTGCTGAAAGAAAGTGTAAATCGTATTCTGAGCATATCGCTGGTTCATGAAATTTTGTCCCATCATGATGAGGAACATATTGATATTGCCGATGTGGCGCAAAAGCTGCTGGCGTTGCTGGCACACAGCATGGCCGGGGCAGACTGCCAGATTTATACGCAGTTTTCCGGCGATGCCCTGCCGCTGCCGTCTGACGAAGCGGCGTCGCTGGCGCTGGTATTAAATGAAACCATTACCAATGCCATTATTCACGGTTTTGAAAATCGCCGGGAAGGCCATCTTTCCGTAACCATTCAGTGCACGGCTGACAGGTGTACGATTGCTGTAGATGATGATGGCGCAGGGATGGGGAATACGGCTGTAGAACCAGTACAGCGGAAGCATCTGGGACTTACGATTGTCCGCACCTTAGTAGAAAAAGATTTAAAAGGGACATTGGAATTTTTGCCTTTGTCTCCGTCCGGAACGGAGGTAAAAATTTCATTTCCCATTACAGAGAGGGGATAACCATACATGGGATATCGCGTAGTCATTGGGGATGATGAATCTATTATTCGTATGGATTTATGTGAAATGCTGGAAGAAGCGGGGCATACTGTCGTTGGCGAAGCTGCCGACGGTGTGGAGGCCCTGGATCTGGTACGGAAAGAAAAACCGGACATCGTCCTTCTGGATATTAAGATGCCGCGCCTGGACGGCATTCATGCCGCTAAAATGATCGGCCATGAAGGACTGGCACCGGTCCTGCTCCTTACGGCGTACAGTCAGCAGGATATTGTAGAGAAAGCGAAAGATTCCGGCGTTCTTGGCTATCTGGTCAAGCCGGTCAGCCCGGTCAATCTGTTTCCGGCTATAGAAATTGCCATATCTCAGTTTCAGCGGCAATTGGAAACGGCCCATCAGCTGGAAGATATGAATGAGCGCATGGAAACGCGAAAAGTTGTAGAACGGGCCAAAGGATATTTAATGGATTTATATCATATTCCTGAAAACGAAGCCTATCAGCGGCTTCAGCAGTACAGCATGAAAAACAGGAAAACCCTGAAAAATGTAGCATCTGCCGTGATTGCCAGTGTCGAACAAATGAATAAACGTAAATAGACCGTAAAATACCTGCGATTCGAAAAGAAAAAGTATTGACTTTTTTACCTTTCGCAGGTATTATATATAGTGTAAGTTAGCACTCGGACATATAG
>NZ_CATWFF010000131.1 GCF_958350005.1 uncultured Megasphaera sp.
TAATATAAATAATCATTATTGACAAATAATCCAACAGATGGTATGATACAGACATAGCAAGAAATTGAATATAAATGTCATTAAGGAGGCGGTTTACATGTCGTTGATTAATAAAGAAGTAGCAGATTTTAAAGTATTGGCCTATCAGAACGGTGCCTTTCATTCCGTGAAAAAGAAGGATATTCTGGGCAAGTGGTCCGTATTTTTCTTCTATCCAGCCGATTTCACCTTTGTGTGCCCGACGGAACTGGAAGATCTGGCCAATATTTACGATAAATTCCAGAAAATTGGCTGCGAAGTATACAGCGTATCCTGCGATACGCACTTTGTACATAAAGCATGGCATGATTCGTCCAAAGCCATTGGCAAGGTAACGTATCCCATGCTCGGTGATCCGACCGGCGCCCTGGCAAAGGACTTTGACGTCTATATTGAAGATGCCGGCCTGGCTGAACGGGGCACGTTCATCGTCAATCCGGAAGGCAAAATTGTCGCCTATGAAGTCAATGCCGGAAATGTAGGCCGTAATGCTGATGAACTGCTGCGCAAAGTCGAAGCATCTCAGTTCGTAGCAGAACATGGCGATCAGGTATGCCCGGCCAAATGGCAGCCTGGTGCCGAAACGATTAAACCGAGCTTCGATTTAGTCGGCGCACTGTAATATGGAAGCGCGGCAGCAGCCCGCAAGTACAATGTATGATGCAGTCATTATCGGCGGCGGCCCGGCAGGGCTGACCGCCGCATTGTACCTGGCTCGGGCAAAATACAAAGTAGTAGTCGTAGAAAAAGAAAAGATTGGCGGCCAGATTACCATTACGTCTGATGTGGTAAATTACCCCGGCGTTGCCAGGACAAGCGGCGCTGCCCTGACGGAAACGATGCACGAACAGGCGAAAGCCTTTGGAGCAGAGTTCCTCCTGGCAGAAGCGCAGTCCCTGGAGCTGCAGAAGGATGTCAAAGTCATTCATACGTCAAAAGGCGACATACAGGCGTTATCTGTCATTCTGGCCCTGGGTGCCAATCCCCGCACAATCGGGTTTGACGGGGAACAGGCATTTCGCGGCCGCGGCGTTGCCTATTGTGCTACCTGTGACGGTGAGTTCTTTACGGGCATGGATGTCTTCGTCATAGGCGGCGGATTTGCGGCAGTAGAAGAAAGCATGTTCCTCACCAAATATGCCAGGTCAGTCACCATTCTCGTGCGGAAAGATCACTTTGCCTGCGCCCAGACCATCGTCGATGAACTGCAGAAGTATCCAAAGATTTCTGTCAAGTTTAATACGGAAATCGTATCGGCCCAGGGAGATCAGCTTCTGTCAAAGGCGACGTTTAAAAATAACAAGACTGGCGAAACCTGGCAGTATACTGCACCAGACGGCGGCTCCTTCGGCATTTTCGTATTTGCCGGCTACGTGCCGAATACGAAACTGTTTGCCCATGACGTTGCGCTGAATGACCAGGGCTACGTCATTACCGATGCCAATCATAAGACCAATCTGGACGGCGTATATGCAGCCGGCGACATTTGCATCAAGAATCTGCGCCAGGTCGTTACTGCCGTGTCAGACGGCGCCATTGCAGCGACGGCAGCAGAAAAACATATTGCCGCCATGCACGAAAAGCTCAGCCTGCCGGAATTCAGCCGTCCTGCTGTAGACGAAGCAGAAGTCGGGCCTGCTCCGCAGGAGGCACCAAAAGGGGCTGCCCCTGCAGCTGCTTCAGAGGATGCCTTTATTTCTGCAGATATTCGGGAAAAATTGGTTCCTATTTTTGCCAAGTTTGCCAAGCCTGTTATTATCAAAGTCTGGCTCAGTGACAGCCCCCTGTCGAGAGAATTGCTGGGATTCAGTCAGGAAATGGCAGGACTGACAGACAAGATTCTCGTGCAGGAAGAACGAACCAACGGGGGCGATCCCGGACTGGAACTGCTCCATGCTGATGGTTCGTCAAGCGGCATCTGGTTCCACGGTGTACCTGGCGGGCATGAATTTAATTCCTTCATCATTGCCCTGTACAATGTAGCAGGGCCGGGCCAGGAAATGGATGACACCGTGCAGAAACAGGTAGCTGCTATTAATACAGAGGGAAAAGATGTACACGTCAAAGTCGTCGTCTCTCTGTCGTGCACGATGTGCCCGGAAGTCGTCATGGGTACGCAGCGCCTGGCTGCAGCATCGCCCCATGTTACGGCAGAAATGTACGATGTACAGCATTTTCCGGAACTTCGCAGGAAGTACAACATCATGAGTGTACCCTGCATGATTGTCAATGATTCAAAAGTATATTTCGGTAAAAAAGATATTCACGAAATTGCTTCATTACTTCAATAACTCCCTATCTTCTCCATCATCTCATACTAACCATACTGCGAACCGACAGGATGATTTCCCTTTCATCTTGTCGGTTCGTTTTTTCTGAAAGACAAACAATATGAAAATAATAGGCCTCCATTGCGGCGAAAAGTCGTATTATGTGGTATAATAACAGAATCATCAGAGCTATGCGGTGTTTTCTGCAGGCAATATTACCCTTATGAGGAGGAAACAATGGATAACAAAGAACTCGTAATTGTTGTCGATTTCGGCGGGCAGTATAACCAGCTGATTGCGCGGCGTGTCCGTGAAAATCACGTATACTGTGAAGTATATCCGTATCACAAGGCAGTAGCAAAAATCAAGGAACTTCATCCGCAGGGCATTATTTTCACCGGCGGCCCGGCCAGCGTCTACGAAGAGAAGGCGCCGAAGATTGAAGAAGAAGTCTTTCACCTGGGAATTCCGGTCCTGGGACTTTGCTATGGAATGCAGTTTATGGCGCAGACCCTGGGCGGAAGCGTAAAATCGGCAGATATGCGGGAATTTGGCAAGACTCCCATTACGGTAGATACGTCGTCACCATTGTTTAAAGGTCTGCAGAAACAGGAAATCGTCTGGATGAGTCACACCGATTATGTAGCATCCATTCCGGAAGGGTTTGCGATTATCGCTCATACAGACAATTGCCCGGTGGCAGCGATGGAAAATAAAACAAAGAAACTCTATGCCATGCAGTACCATCCGGAAGTGCTTCATACGGAACACGGCAAGGAAATGCTGCATAACTTCCTGTTTGAAGTCTGCGGCTGCACCGGCACCTGGACGATGGCCAACTACGCTAAAACAGCCATTGCTGATGTAAAGAAAACCGTCGGTAACGGCAAAGTCGTGCTGGCTCTGTCCGGCGGTGTCGACAGTTCTGTGGCTGCAGCGCTCATTTCCAAAGCCGTTGGCAGTCAGCTGACCTGTATTTTCGTCGATCACGGCCTGATGCGCAAAAACGAAGGCGATGAAGTAGAAGCGGCATTCAAAGATTCGGGCATGAACTTTATCCGCGTCGACGCATCGGAACGATTCCTGAGCAAGCTTGCCGGTGTCAGTGAACCGGAACGGAAGCGCAAGATTATTGGCGAAGAATTTATCCGTGTCTTTGAAGACGAAGGACGTAAAATCGGCTCTGTCGATTTCCTGGCCCAGGGTACGATTTATCCGGACGTCATCGAATCGGGCGCCGGTGATGCGGCAGTCATCAAGAGCCACCATAATGTAGGCGGTCTGCCGGCTGTTGTCGATTTCAAAGGTCTTATTGAACCGCTGCGCAATTTGTTTAAAGATGAAGTCCGTGAATTAGGCGCCGAACTGGGACTGCCTGATTATCTCGTATGGCGCCAGCCTTTCCCCGGACCGGGCCTGGCCATCCGTGTCATGGGTGAAATTACGAAGGAAAAACTGGCCATTCTCCGTGATGCTGATGCCATTTTCCGGGAAGAAATTGCCAATGCCGGCCTGGATCGCTCCATTAATCAGTACTTTGCTGTCCTCACGAGCAACCGTACTGTCGGCGTCATGGGCGACTTCCGTACCTATGACTACACGCTGGCTCTGCGCGGCGTAACGACGACGGACTTCATGACTGCCGACTGGGCACGAATCCCTTATGACGTACTGGATAAAGTTTCCAACCGTATCGTCAATGAAGTAGATCACATCAACCGCATCGTCTACGACGTAACGAGCAAACCACCTGCTACCATTGAATGGGAATAACAGCAATACTCCCTGCAAACCGCGTAATAATGCGGCTTGTAGGGAGCCTTTTTTTGCCAGGAGTTCCAAAGGTGTACAGAATATCATGAGAATAGATATATCCTGCCAGGTATACGAGCGTTCTTATATCTGACAGGATTTTGTGTAAATAACGTTATTTACATTGGCAAGCGGCAGGACTTGAGGTATGCTATGAGCATAAGGAAGATGTAAATAAGATTATTTACATGAAAGGAGCGTAAAACCTGTGATACGATTAGGAGAGGTTGCCGATATTGTATCAGGATACAACGTCGGCCGAGGGCTGGTAAAAGAAGCGCCAGAACGAAAATATTCCCGCTCTGATTTCGAGCATGATTTTTATCGAATGAAGGAGGCAAGTCTGACAAATCCAATTATTTATCAGTCTGTGCTGGAAACTCACAATATGGTGGCTGCGATTATTTCTGATGATAACAAGGACCGTGTCATCAGCCAGGCTTTTTCTATCCTGACCATTCAGACAGACAAGATACATCCCTGGTACCTTTGCTATCTGCTGAATGAGTCAGAACAGGTGGCCCGCCAAAGTAATGTGCTGGGACAAGGTTCTAATCTTATACAGCGCCTGTCAGCCCATCAGATGAAGCAAATAGAGATTCCCCTGATTCCCATGAAGAAACAGGAAACAATAGGACGACTATATGTGACGGCAGTATATCAATATTATCTTGAAATCACGAAAGCAGCGATGAAACGGCAGGGCATATGTAATATGTTACATCACCAGGAACAAGGATAAAGGAGAGATATATCATGACAAACGACGAAAAGAAACTGGAACAGGTATTATGGGATTCAGCCAATGTAATGCGCCAGACCATGGGGGCTGCCGATTATATGGACTATGCCCTGGGGCTTATTTTCTACAAGCACTTGTCCGATACCCTTCTGGAAGCATCGGCCAAGGCCCTGATTGAAGCCGGAGAAGCAGAGGAAGGCGATGTTGCCACGGAAGAACAGCGGCTGGCAATGTATCAGCAGTATTATGACGATCCGGACACGAGGGAAGACCTGCTCAGTGCCATGGATCTGGACTATACCATGCAGCCAAAATTTACCTTTACGGCCTTTATGGATGCCATTCAGAAGCAGTCGTTCCAGCTGGAAGATCTGAATCAGGCCTTCCGCGATCTGGAACAGTCCAATGCAGACTTACTACAACATCTGTTTGACGATGTCGACCTTCATTCCACGAAGCTCGGTTCGACGCCGCAGAAACGAAACGCCCTCATTGCCGACGTCATGAAAGCCCTGGCGCCGCTCAATCTGGACAGCCACAGCGGCGACATTCTCGGTGATGCCTACGAATATCTGATCAGTAATTTTGCCTCTGATATGGGCCAGAAGGCCGGCGAATTCTATACGCCCCAGTCTGTATCGACTATCCTGACCCGTATCGTTACGGCCGGCCAGGAAGAAAAAAAGGGATTTTCCGCCTATGACCCGGCCATGGGGTCCGGCTCGCTCCTGCTCAACGTCCGCAAATACATCAAGGACGCCGATTCGATTGAATATTACGGCCAGGAAATCAAGACAGCCACGTATAATCTGGCTCGCATGAACATGATTCTTCACGGCGTGGCCGCGACGAATCAGCACCTGCGCAATGCCGACACGCTGGACAAAGACTGGCCGGCCGATGAAATCACCAACTTTGACGGCGTCATGATGAATCCGCCGTACTCCCAGAAATGGAC
>NZ_CATWFF010000132.1 GCF_958350005.1 uncultured Megasphaera sp.
GTATATAGGGGATAAGCAAGAACTTCGTCAAGCCGGTGTAATAACTCTGTAAAATACAGCTTTTCCCTGCAATATTTTGCAATATTTATAAGAGGTCTTTTTGCAAAAAAATACCGCTGCACCACAAGGGTACAGCGGCATCCCAAAAAGAGAGAGAGAAATAGGTTACTGATGTTGAATAGTTTCCAGAAGGGCCGGAAGTTCTGTCATATCCTGAATAATGTAATCGGCGCCGGCTTCGGCAAAGACCTTGCGGACCTGGTCACGGCGGGCAGCTTTTTCTTCTGCCGTCATTGCGTTGAACTGGTCTTCATTCAATCCCATTACGGAGCTTCCGTCCATGACGCCAACCGACCATACGCCGGCAGCTTTGCCTTCTTTAATATCGGAGACCGTATCGCCGACTTTTACGACGTGTTTTACGTCTGACAATTTCAATTCCATCATGTTTTTAAAAATCATGTACGGATAGGGCCGGCCCATACCGTTTGTCGAATCGGGAGAAAACCAGCAGTCTGGCTTATAGCCCTGTTCGGCGGCAACTTTGGCGACAATGTCCATCATGACGTCCGTATACCCCGTCGTCGAGCCGATTTTCAGCCCCATATCACGCAGTTTGGCAATCGTTTCAATGACGCCGGGCTTTACTTTTGTATAGTTGGTCAGCGTTGACAGAAGTTCCGGTTCAAAGTGGCTGTAAATCGTTTCAATATCTTCCGTTTTCCAGGCAGTGCCATGTTTTTCTTTCCACGCCGCGCCAATGCGGTCCATAGACAGCATGGTCTTAATATGATCCCGTTTCAGCATGCCCATGGGCTTTCTTGTTTCTTCTTCCGTAACGGTTACGCCGTTGGCAGCAAAGCTGTCCATAAATGCCTTAACCGGGGCCATGCAGCCAAAATCAACAGTTGTTCCTGCCCAGTCAAATATAACGCCTTCCAATTTCATCTTTACTTCAATCCCTTCTGATAATCTTTAAATATCTGTAAAATCCGGCAAACATCGTCGTCATAAATTTCGCCGATATTTCCCAGGCGGAATGTATCCTGCTCCGTCAGTTTGCCTGGATAAATAACATAGCCGTGCTTTTTCAAATATGCGTACATATCGGCAAAGTCAAAGGCCTGATTCTGCGGGTACAGGAAGGTCGTAATAATCGGCCCCTGTACGGACGGGTCAATATAGGCCCGGAAGCCCAGTTCTTCCATGCCCTGCCGAAGATGGGCATTCGTCCGGGCATATCGTGCATGCCGGGCAGCAATGCCGCCTTCGGCGTCCAGTTCCCGCAGGGCTTGGCGGAATGCGGCGACGACGTGCGTCGGCGACGTAAACCGCCATTTGCCGCCGTCCTGTTCCATCGTTTCCCACTGGGCATACAGATCCAGCGACAGGCTCCGCGCCATGCCTTTCGTCGCTTTCAGGGCGTCTTTCCGGGCAATAATAAAGGAAAATCCCGGCACACCCTGAATGCATTTGTTGGCACTGCTGATCAGATACGTAATGCCCAGCTCCGGCACGTTAATATCGACGCCGCCAAAGCTGCTCATGGCATCTACAATAAACAGTTTACCATATTTTACGGCAATTTTGCCAATTTCTGCAATATTATTCAAAATTCCCGTCGTCGTTTCGCTGTGTACCATGGCAATGTGCGTAATGGCAGGGTCAGCGAGGAGCGCTGCTTCTACGGCATCGGCCTGGGGGACCGTATCATAGGAATTCTCTACAGTCGTATAGGGAATATGGTGGTACCGGCAGATTTCAGTCATGCGCTTGCTGTAGGCGCCGTTGACGGCAATGAGCACTTTATCCGTACTGCCAACGACGCTGGAAAGTACCGATTCTACGCCAAAGGTGCCGCTTCCCTGCATGAGTACTGTCGTATAGCCCCTTTCGGCATGAGCCAGTTTCAGCAAAGCTGCGCGGATTTCCTGAGTCATTTGTTTATAGTCTGCATCCCAGGTGCACAGGTCGACGAGCATCTCTTCTTTTACCGTCTCCGTCGTCGTCAGGGGACCGGGCGTCAGTAATTTATACGTATTCTTATCCACGTTTCTATACCTGCTTTCTGTACTTAGTTGCCTTTAATCAGCTGCTGATGTTTCTTCAGAAGATCAACAGTCAGTTTTTCCTTGAACTGTTTCGGATAGGCCGGTTCAAAGGCTTTATCTACTGTTTCTCCTTCATACAGAGCCATAGGATAGAATTTCAGCAGTTCCTGACGGCTGTTTTTCACAATACATTCTGCCATTTTCATTGCCAGTTCCTGCTTTTTGCTGTTTCCTTTATTGACGACAGCTACGCCTTCAGTGAGGAAGAAGTTCCCTTCTTTCGGGTCGATAACGGTAATGGGCAGGCCTTTCTGCTGTTCCATGAGTCCCTGATGACGAAGGCCGAAACCAATAGCTACTTCACCGGCTTTTACCTTTTTCAGCGGACCGGAACCGGATTTTTCCATATGAGGACCGGCATTGGCTTCCAGTTCTTTCATCAGTTTTGCCCCTTCCTGTTCGCCATAGGCATCGAAGATGGCCTGAGCCAGAAGCCACGACGTAGAAGAACCCATGATATCAGGAAGAGCAATTTTATCCTTGTAAATGGGATTGGCCAGATCTTTCAGCGTCGTCGGCATAGGCAGATTTTCTTTCTGCAGCACGTCTGTATTGACGAAAATAGCGCCAAACTGGCCTGTCGTCGGTTTATAGTAGGCCGGCGTTTCCTGAATCGTCTTGGCATCAAAGGTGAGGTCAGCGAACATATTATTCTGTTTCTGTGCCGAATCAATATAATACGTACTCATAGTCACCATATCGGCTTCTATATTTTTGCCTTCAGCCATGAGCTTGCCGCCCAGTTCGGACGTACCAAAGGACTGCATGACATATTTGCCTTCAAAGCCGTTGTTGTCCAGGGCGTGTTTGAACGCATCCTGTGCTTCCGGGTCGGCATTCGTATAAATAACGACCTGTTCATCACTGGATGCACTGTCCCCTTCGCTGCCGCCGCAGCCGGCCATGCCTACGGCCATGGACACGGCCAGGCATCCTGCCACCAAATACTGATACCACTTTTTCATGTTGTACTTCCTCCTCACTTTGCATTACAGCTGTTTATATGTTTCCTGCATCTGTACATTCTTCTGCAGGTCTTGCATGCCTATACGTTTTTTTCCGGTTTCATCAGCCTGACGCTTTGCACTGAACAGACGGCGTCCTTTTTCTTTAATACGGAAAACGATATCATCCGTATTGGCCAGGTAATCAAAGATGACTTTGACAATAATATTGGTCAGGAAAATGAGCAGGGACAGGACAAATACTTCGTCATACTTTTCAAAATACTGGGCCTGCGTAATCTTCGTCGTCATGACCATCGTCCGCGCGCCTGTAACAAAGATGATGGCACTGATCGTAACCAGAGCCTGAACGAAGATGTAGCTGAGCATCTGGAACACTGTCGACATGGTATTGGGAATAATAACCCGAAAAATCGTCTTAATCCACGAGTCGCCCATCAAAGCGCCTGTCCTTTCCCAGGACAGATTGATTTTGGACAGCGATGCCTGAATCATCAGGTACGGTGTCGTAAATTCACGAACAGAGTTCAGCAGAATAATGATGATAAAGGTGTTCTGAATAGGCGTGCCTGTAAAAGCAAACAGGAAGGCAACGCCCAGGACCATGCCGGGCACCGTATTAGTCACCATGGCGCAGGCATCCATCAGCATCTTGCAGACACCGGGAAGTTTGGAGCGGGCATTGACCAGGGCCGCCATATAGGCCAGAACCGTGCCAATCACTGCTGTTGCGCCGGCAACCATAATGGAATTCATATATACGGTCTTAATGGAGCGGTCACTTAGAATGCGCTGCAGCGTTTCCGTCGTAAACGTAACCTGATAAGGCCAGCTCTTAATAAAGGGCACAATGAACATAATCGCAAAGATTGCAAAAATTGCCGCAATAACCAGGATATACAGGAGGGCGAACAACGTATCCCGTACGCGGTCTTTCGGCAGTTCAAAAGTACTGATCTTGTTATACCGGAAGTTAAACCGTTCGGACAGGCGCAGCATCCACAGGGCGACGACGGAAGGTATGAGCATGATGACGGCAATAGCCGAGCCGGACTGGAAATCAGGCACAGCCCCCATCATGACCATGTACAGCTGCGTAGCCACAACGTTATACTGGCCGCCAATGGATGCGGGAATCCCAAAATCGGTAAAGGACAGGAAGAAAGACAGAATAAAGGAAGCCGCAATAGTTCCGATCATGGGGCGAACGCTGGTAATATAAAAGGTGCGAAGCGGGCTGTCTCCCATGAGCTGTGATACGACAATAAAATGCTTATCTACATACTTAAATGCGTTGTACAGCAGAATAAATGCCGGCGGCAGCGTATAAATAACGTAGGAAATAAGGAGTCCCCAGAAACCGTAAATCGAAAACAGCTGCGTTCCCAGCAGCTTGGTAAGAAGCCCCTGCTTGCCCAGTGAATAAATAACGGCAAATCCATAGGTCAAGGTCGGCAGAAACATGGGCAAAATGATGAGAACCTGCACGACAGACTTGAATTTAGCCGGCAAATTCGTGTAGTGAAGACCATAGGCCAGCATAAAGGCCAATACAACCGTAATCAGTGCTTCCAGCCCTGACACGGCAAAGCTGTGCTGGAGAGACAGGATAAATTCTTCATTCTTCAGAACTGACAGGTAATTGGCCAGGCCAATACTGCCGGAGGGCTGAATAAAGGACTTGCTCAGCAGGATCACCAGCGGACAGGCAACGGCCCCAAGAAAAACCGCGCAAATCAGAGTGAATATGACTTTTAATTCTATACGTTCTTTTTCCATGATCGTCACCTCTAGTGAGCTGTTGCTGAAGCATGGGACTGTTCGAACAACCGGAAAATATTATCCCGTTTGATCTGCAGCTGCGACAAGATAAACTTCTTTACAAAGTCATCGGCAGGAGCATGAATAATGCGTTCCGGCGTATCAAACTGGGCTATTTTCCCGCCATTTAAGATAAGTACGCGGTGGGACAGCGTAAGCGCTTCTTCCGGATCATGAGTAACGATGATCGTCGTCAGATGATACTGTCTGGCAATCTGGCGAATCCGGTCTTTAATAGATTCCTTAATGACGCCGTCCAGGGCACTGAGCGGTTCGTCGAGGAGCAGGATTTTCGGCTTCATGACCAGCGTACGGGCCAGGGCCACACGCTGTTTCTGTCCTCCTGAAAGCTGGCTGATCCGTTTTCCTGCATGTTCTTTCAGATCGAGGAGACGGATGAGATCGTCCACTTCTTCTTTGGTGGAAATATTCGGTTTGTTGCGAAGGCCATATACAATATTCTGATACGCCGTCAGATTCGGGAACAGGGCATAGTCCTGGAAGACAATATTAAATCCCCGTTTCTGCATCGGCACATGGCTCAGATCTTCCTCATCATACAGAATCTGACCGCTGCTGATCGGCGTAATTCCCAAAATAACATTGAGAAGAGTCGTTTTACCGCCGCCAGAAGGACCTAAAATCGAAATAATTTCACCATCTTCAACAGACAGCGAAATATCGTTCAAGATTACTTTGTCATCATATTTTTTGACAATGTGCCTTAATTCCAGCATGAAGATGCCGCCTCCTTTTCCTTTGCTTCTTGCAGTATATAGAAGCTATGAAAGAGATTGGTCAGTAATACGTAATTTCTTTGTAAAATACAGCATATTCTGA
>NZ_CATWFF010000133.1 GCF_958350005.1 uncultured Megasphaera sp.
AGGTGAAAATAAAAAATTTGTTTATATCTGCTCTATTACAGAGCATCCTGATCCTGCCAGGTTTCCAGCAGTACTGGCTGGCCGTCCTGAAACGTCTTAATAAAGACCGGCTTAATCGCATCGTGATTGCCGTCGAGATCAATCGTACCGGCAGCGCCTTCATAGTCGATCGTCCGGGCCAGTTCATCGGCAATCTTCCGGGGATTCCCTTCGCCGCTGCGGCGTATGGCTTCAGCAACCATCATGAAGGAATCATATCCAAGAGCGGCATAACTGTCCGGCCAATGACCATATCGCCGGTAATAGGCCTGCGCAAAGGCTTCTGATACGGCAGCCTGTGTATTACGGGCATAATGGTCCGTATAAATCAGATGCTGCAGATATGCCGGCGGCAGAGATGCAGCCATACGGGAACCGTTCCAGCCGTCTATGCCCAGAATGATACCGGTTACACCGCTGTCCCGGGCCTGGACGATGAATTCCATGGCCTGCTGGTCATAAAAAGGCGCATATACGACATCACAGGGATGCACTGCGAGCTGGGCCAGCGCCGATGCCATGCCGCCAGACGCAGATACGTCTACGACCAGCGGTACCTGTCCGCCGTCGGCCAGAAAGGCCTGGCGGAAAAATTCGGCCAGACTCCGGGAATAAATCTGACTGCCGTCGTATACGACAGCAGCCGTGCGGGCCTGTACGTCCTGGCGGGCATAGTCAGCCATGGACCGGCCCTGATAGGAATCGATAAAGGTCGCCCGAAACATATAGGGATAGGGCTTTCCCGTTTCCCGGTCCACTGTAATATCCGGATGCGTGCCGGCCGGACTGATGACGGGCACCTTGACAGCTGCCACATCACGAAGTATGGCCAGGGCACATTCTGACAGGTTGGGACCGATCATGGCCGTGACATGCTGACGCGACAGGTGCCGCACATTGGCAGCTGCCTCATCAGGAAGGCTGCGGTTATCGACGACAACCGTCCGGACCGGCTTTTGCAGCAGTCCGCCCTGCTCATTGACCTGATCCCTGGCCAGTTCAATGCCCTCCATCGTCGACGTGCCGTACGTACTGCCCCTGCCGGTAAGAGCCAGGTTCACGCCGATGCAAATATCCTGCGGCTCTGTCGTATCCGTACGGGCCAGCAGGGAAAAAACAGCAAGAACCAGGATACATACAGCTGTACCGGCCAAGGGTTTCCACCGTTTCATGAGGGGACCTGCCTTTCTCCGCGCACCTGGGCACTACGGAAGGAACAGCAACGGATCTGTCGGCGTGCCGTTGACGCGAACTTCATAATGAACATGAGGACCTGTACTGCGTCCCGTACTGCCGGCCAGAGCAATCATATCGCCAGTCTGCACGGTCTGTCCCGGCACGACGAGGACCATGGAGTTATGGCCGTACCGCGTAACAAAGCCGTTGCCGTGGTCGATTTCTACCAGATTGCCATAGCCGTCGACCCAGCCGGCCTGCGACACTGTACCGGCTGCTGTCGCCCGCACAGGCGTACCATAATCTACGGCAATATCCAGCCCTTCATGGAAGCCTGTGCCGCCGCCGATGGGATTGCCCCGATAGCCGAAAGGCGACGTAATCGTACCCGTAACCGGCCAGATAGACGGCGTCGATGACGAAGCATACTTCTTGGAAATCTGCTGCATCTGCCGCACCTGCTGTCCTGCCGTATCACTCAGTACGGTCTTAAGGGTAATAAAACTGATGACGCGGGCATTGGTCCGCGTTTCCAACCGGGAGGCGGCCAGCAGCAGGTCATTGTAATCTGCCTGAGACAAATCCGGCGATTTCTTCCGCTGTCCTGCTGTGCCGCCGTCACCTTTTGGGCTGTCACCCATTCCGGCGCCTTTGACCATTTGCCGCAGCTCCTGATCGAGGGCATCCATTTTATCCATCTTTTCCTGCAGTGACGACGTCTTGTCCCGCATGAGCTGCAGCTGCTGTTCGTGGAGTGCTTCCTTCTGCCGGGCCTGCTGCAGGGACATATACTGGTATACGCCGGCACCTACAGCCGCAATCAGAACGACAATGCCGCAGACTGCAGCCACGACAGCCCGCCGATACTGCTGCGGCGTGAGCACAACCGGTTTCGCCTCAGACGGGCGCCACCAGCTTGTACGGTCCTGAAAACGGCGAAACTGCCCTCGTATCCATTCCGTTATCTGTGCTGCTTTTTCCTGAAATCCCAATGTGTCTTCCCTTCTTTAATATACGTGCTTACTGCGAATCTTTCTGCCCGTCCTGCATATCGCCAGTATACTGCAGGGCATTGTCCAGGCTTTCTTTTTCTTCTTCACTCATGCCGTACAGGCATTTCCCGGCCGTAATGGGCTTGGCAAAAATACGCGACTCACTGCGTCCATATACGCTGGACAGGCAGAAGCCGTCGTCTTTGCCGTCCAGGACCGTAAAGGCAAAGCTCAGGTTGTTGCCAATATTGTCAAAGGCATTGTATTTGACAAAGCCAATTTTGCGGAAACAGTGATTCTGCACAGACAGAATATCTTTCTGTGTCTGGTGAATCATATCCAGCGTTCCCTGCAGATCGTGAAGCTTGGCTACATCTTCACGCAGCTTAAGTTCCACGCTTTTTCCCGTTTCATCCTGCATGAAAAAGGCGTATTTGCTTTCCAGCAGTCTGACTCGTTTATATAAAAACACGACGGCAGCCAAAAGAAGTATGATGATGACGCCTGCGGCGCCAGCTGCCGTCATTACTGCAATGCTACTCAATCCCAACATGTTTTTCCTCCTGCGCAGGATCCTGCCGTATGACCGCCACTATACATGAAAGGAAGAGACAGGCGGCGCACCGTCTTCCTCCGGCTCGTCAGTCAGTAATGCCAACAGCCGTTCAAATTCTGCTTCTGATGTAAAGGATATTTCAATTTTTCCATTCTTTTTATTTCTGTCCAGACGAATGGCAACACTGGTACCCAAATGCATTTTCAGCCGGTCCTGGAGCACTTCCAGATGGGCATCGGCCTTCCGGGGTTCCGACGGCCTTTCTTCTATCATCATCTGCCGTACCAGAGCTTCCGCCTGCCGGGCTGACAGTTCCTGATCGACAATGCGGACAGCCCCGTCAATCTGCTGCTCCTTCGTCGGCAGCTGCAGGAGCGGCCGGACCTGTCCCATCGTAAGCACGCCGTCAGACACGTACTGCCGGATCTCTTCCGGCAGCTGGAGCAGGCGGATCATGTTGGCCACATGGGAGCGGCTTTTGCCGACTTTCTGCGCTGCCTGTTCCTGGGTCAGATGAAATTCATCAACCAAGGCCTTATAGGCCAGTGCTTCTTCAATGGCATTCAGATCTTCGCGCTGCAGATTTTCGATGAGTGCAATTTCTGCCGCTTCCTGTGAATCCATATGGCGAATGATGGCCGGAATCGTCTTCAGGCCGCATACTTTGGCAGCCCGCAGGCGCCGTTCGCCGGCGACGAGTTCATACTGACCGCCGTCTTTTTTCTGCACAATAATGGGCTGAATCAGTCCGTATTGGCGAATGGAATCGGCCAGGGCCTGAATGGCTTCAGGCGAAAAAGACCGCCGCGGCTGATAGGGATTGGGCACGACGGCGTCGACGCTGATTTCCACTGTCCCCGCTGCCGGGTCCGCCTGCTGGCGGTGCCGTTTATCCAGACCCAGCGCTTCCAGGCGGCTGTACTTCTGCAGGGCCTGTTCCAGGCGGTTATTGGCGCCGAGACCTGATTTTTTAGCCGACACGCCGTATCACCTCTCTTGCCAGCTTTTTATACACTTCTGCCCCTTTTGAATGGGGATCGTATTCCGTAATCGGTTCGCCGTGACTCGGCGCTTCACCGAGGCGGACGTTGCGGGGGATAATCGTCTTGAATACCTGGCCGCTGAAATATTTCTTCACTTCTTCTGTCACCTGAATGGACAGGTTCGTCCGCCCATCGTACATGGTCATGAGCAGTCCCAGAAGCTGCAGCTTATCA
Organism: uncultured Megasphaera sp.; assembly: GCF_958350005.1. Lineage (GTDB taxonomy): Bacteria > Bacillota > Negativicutes > Veillonellales > Megasphaeraceae > Megasphaera. The sequence goes on from NZ_CATWFF010000133.1 coordinate 3,981, forward strand.
TTGAGATTATCCCGCACCATTTCCACCGTTTCCATGAGCTGCGTCAGCCCTTCAAGGGCATAAAATTCGCACTGAACGGGAATGAGAATGTAATCGGCTGCTGCCAGGGCATTGACCGTCAGCAGTCCCAGTGACGGAGGGCAGTCAATGATGACGTAATCATAGGGCTTTTTGAGCTCCTGCAAATGGGCAGACAGGCTCTTTTTCAGGATAAATTCCCGTTCATCCAGGCTGACTAATTTCACAGCCGCACCGGCCAGATCCATCGTTGCCGGCAGGACGGACAGCTTCTTGATCATCGTCGGCTGAATGACCTCAGCCACAGGCGTCTGTTCAATCAGACAATCATATATATTCGTTTCCAGGCCGGCTTTGTCAATACCTAAGCCGCTCGTGGCGTTGCCCTGGGGATCCAAATCAATCAGGAGCGTCCGTTTTCCGGCATTGGCCAGACAGGCACTCATATTTACAGCTGTCGTCGTCTTGCCGACGCCGCCTTTTTGGTTCGTTATGGCAATGATATGCGCCACTGCATCCACCTCATTTTCCTCATAATTCATTAGTAAGTCTATGTTATAGTATAGCATAGACAGTTCGCCGTAACCAGTGGAAAAAGGGGAAAAAAAGAGTAAATTCTGCCCGTTCCTATGCTATAATAAAGGCAGTACATACTTTTTGTGAAAGGACGATATTTCTATGCCAACCTATACAGGTACTCTATCCTCTATTGATCAGACTGCCGTGAAAGAATACGCCTCACAGCGCGGCCAGGACCTGTCGGACCACGACGTCCAGGAAGCCTGCAAAACCGTGCTTCGACTGGCATCGCCGCAGGGCGTGTTCCAGCAGGGATTCTACGACCAGGCATCGCAGCATCTCCTCTGTTCCCATCCCTTCCAGCTCCGCAGCACCCAGCTCGTGCCCTATCTCGAACAGGCCCATATTATCCTCATCGGCGCCGTCACTATCGGCGCTGCCGTCGAAAAGGAAATTGACGACGCGTTTCTCCAGCATAACGTAGCAGGCGGCGTCGCCCTGGACTCGGCAGCTGCTGCCGCCACGGGCACCCTCCTGGACCAGCTGACAGACTATATCCGTTCCATCAGCGAAGATAAAGGATACAAAGTCGTCTGGCGTTTCAGCCCCGGCAACGGCGACTGGCCTGCAGGTCAGCAGACGGACGTAGCCAATGCTGCCGGCGGCAGCCAGATCGGCATGGCCGTCACACCAGGCGGCATGCTCAGCCCCCGCCGTTCCCTGACCGCCCTCTTTGGTCTCCATCAGGCCGACGGCTGTGCCGGGTCCTGCTCCGGCTGCGCCATGGCCGGCCACTGCGGCGGCTAATAGAATTCAGCTATAGGCATACAAAAACCGGGTATACTCTCTGCCGTCAGCGAGTATACCCGGTTTTTCTGTATCTGCTATTGTCTCCTTACATCTGTAAACAGCCCACAGGTCTTGGATTCGCACATATACAAGAAGGCGGTCAGGCGACAGCCCTTTGACCTCCCAGTCAGATAGTAGTCTTACTCCATATGCCGGTCGCCCACAGGCCGTTGTCCGTCTGCAGCAGAATCTACCCTGTC
>NZ_CATWFF010000134.1 GCF_958350005.1 uncultured Megasphaera sp.
GGAAACTGCTGCTCTATCCAGCTGAGCTATGGGCGCACAACACTGTATGATACGTTCTTTATCATATCATGAATTATAAAAAAAATAAAGGATTTCCCCTGTTCCTGAACAAATATCTTCTCTTGCACGAACAGACCGGTGTCTCTATAATAAAATATATCTGTTTTTAAAGGAAGGATACTATGATTTCATTAGATACGATAGCGACGGAACAGCGCAATAGTGCCAGCAGCCACATTGACCAGCTGTCTACGCTGGACCTGATCCGTCTGATAAACAAAGAAGACCAGGGCGTAGCGCCTGCTGTCGGCGCCATTGCCGCAGAGATTGCCCAGGCCGTCGACATTATCACTGCCCGAGTATCCCAGGGAGGGCGACTGTTTTACATCGGCTCCGGCACGTCGGGCCGGCTGGGCATTCTGGATGCTGTCGAATGTCCGCCGACATACAGCACGGACCCGTCCCTCGTACAGGGCATCATTGCCGGCGGACCTTCTGCCGTATTTCGCGCCAAAGAAGGGGCTGAAGACGACAGCCAGGCCGGTGCCGCCGATTTGGCCGCCCATGACCTTACGTCAAGGGACGTCGTCGTCGGCATCAGCGCATCAGGACGGACGCCGTATGTAGTCGGTGCCCTGCAGTACGCCTGTTCTATCGGCGCAGCAGCCATTTCCGTCAGCTGCTCCCCTGATTCCCCTATTTCCCGGCAGGCCGATCTGGATCTGTGCGCCCTCGTCGGGCCGGAAGTGGTGACGGGATCGACGCGCATGAAAGCCGGGACAGCACAGAAGCTGATTCTGAATATGTTGTCCACAGGCACCATGATTCGCCTGGGAAAGGTATACGGCAATCTCATGGTCGACGTTCATGCGTCCAACCAGAAACTGACCGAACGGGCCCGACGCATCGTCATGACCGCCAGCGGCTGCAGCCGGAATGAGGCTATCGAAGCCCTGGCCCAGTGCCACGGCCAGGCCAAGACGGCCATCGTCATGATGTTACTCAGCCTGACGGCCGCCGACGCAGCCCGGGCCTTGAAGGCAGCGGACGGGCGCATTGCCACGGTGCTGCAGGAGGCCTGCCATGGACGCTAATACACTGGCCCGCCAGATTTACGACCTTGTCGGTCCGGCCGACAACATCGAACGGTCCTATCACTGCATGACCCGTCTGCGGCTTCACGTCAAAGCCGTGCATTTTACCAAAGAAGAGCTCCAGTCCCTGCCTGGCGTGCTGGGCGTCAACCTGTCCGGCGATGAATGGCAGATTGTCGTCGGTCCAGGCAAAGCGACGAAGCTGGCCGAAGCCTTTCAGGCCCTGGTGGCTGCTGCGCCTTCAACCAAAGCTCAATTACCGACCGAAACAGCACCGGTCTCAGCGGCACCAGAGGCTGCAAAGCCGTCCCTGACAGAGTTGCAGAAAGATGCAGCCATCGGTGACGGCACGGCCCTGCATGAGGCAATTCGCCGGAAAAACGCGACGCCTGCCAAACTGGCCCTGAAAAAAATCGCTCATATTTTCGTACCCATTATGCCGGCCTTCATTGCCTGCGGCCTCATTACGGGGCTGCTGAATATTCTCCTGAAAGCCTGGCCGGCCAGTGCCGATATGGCAGCAGTACAGCTTCTGGCCATTGCCGGCAGCGCCGCCTTCTGGGGATTGAATATATTCGTCGGCATTAACGGAGCCAGAGAATTTGGCGGCTCTCCTATGCTGGGCGGCGTCCTGGCTGCCGTCATCAGTCATCCTGCCTTATCTTCCATCACCCTGTTTGGTGAACCCCTCGTCCCTGGCCGGGGCGGCATCGTCGCCGTCCTCCTGCTCGTATATTTTTCTTCGGCTGTCGAAAAAAGGCTGCACGCTGTCATACCGGATATGTTCGACCTCTTTGCTACGCCTCTCCTGACAGTCCTCATTTCTACGGCAGCGGCCATCGCCGTCTTTCAGCCCCTTGGCGGCTTCCTGTCCGACATAATCGGCACAGCCGCTACGGCGTCCATTGAAAAGGGCGGCGCCCTGACCGGCTGTATTCTGGGCGGCACTTTCCTGCCCATGGTCATGGTCGGCATTCACCAGGGCCTGACGCCGATTCACGCCGAACTCCTGTCCCGCTACGGAGTCACCATTCTCCTGCCGATTCTGGCCATGGCCGGCGGCGGTCAGGTCGGTGCGGCCCTGGCTGTCTACAGCAAGACGAAGAACAGGGCCCTGAAAAAGACGATTCTCTCCGCTCTTCCCGTAGGCATCATGGGTATTGGCGAACCCCTTATTTACGGCGTTACCCTGCCTCTGGGCAAACCGTTTATCGGCGCCTGCATCGGCGGGGCCTGCGGCGGCGCCGTACAGGCAGCCTATATGGTAGGCTCAGCTGCGCTGGGTATTTCCGGCCTGCCCCTGGCGGCCAGTACGGACAACATTCCCATCTATCTGCTGGGCCTGTTCGTATCCTATGCCGCCGGATTTACAGCAACTCGTATCATCGGTTTTGACGAGCCTACGCCATAAGGAGGAATTTTCATGAAAACAGGCATTTCCCTGTACCCCGGACTAAACCGCTCTATAGACGAAGACCTCATCTTGTTGAAACAGGCTGCATCCCGCGGCATTACGCGGCTCTTTACGTCCCTGCAGATTCCGGAAACAAATCGTACAGTTTTCCAAAAAGACCTGTCCCGCCTTCTTCAGCAGGCCCGCCGCTTCGGCATGGACGTCTGTGCCGACCTGTCGCCGCAGACATCGGCCCTGCTGGGCATCGAAGGGACGCCGCAGGCCCTGCAGGAACTGGGAATTACAACAGTTCGCCTGGACAGCGGCTTCAGTACCCGCCAGGCCGCCTTATTCAGCCGCATCCTGACGATACAGCTTAACGCTTCGACTATACGGCCGGCCTTCGCAGAAGACCTGCGCCGGGCCGGAGCGAATATGTCACACGTCGACTGTCTGCACAACTTTTATCCCCGCCCCCATACGGGCCTGAGTGAAGAATACGTCGTCGCCCAGACGAAATGGCTCCACCAGGAAGGCCTGTCTGTCGGCGCCTTTATTCCCAGTCAGGCCGGCCGCCGGGGCCCCCTGTTTGCCGGACTGCCGACACTGGAACAGCACCGCTACATCGATGTAAGCCTGAGTGCCCGCCATTTGGCAGCCCTGGGGATGGATTCCGTCTTTATTGGCGATAATGCGCCGTCTGAAACAGAACTGGATGCCCTGGCCCAAGTCGGCCGGGAAGAAAAAGGCGTCGTCGTCGTAAAAGCCCGTCTCCTCAGCCGCGACCCGTGGATGCGGGACTTTCTGTCCCGGACGCTGACAGCCCGCCTCGATGGAGCCCGTGACGCCATCCGCGCCCAGGAAGGCCGGCCCTGCCTGCATGGGCACCATATCCTGCCAAACGGTCCGCAGCGCCCCCTTCGGTCTGGTGACATTACGGTTGACAACGAAGGGTACTTGCGGTATATGGGCGAAATCCAGATACTTACGGCGCCCCTGCCGGCAGAACGACGAACCAACATTGCCGCCGAAGTTCTCCCGGACGAACGGTTTCTGCTGTCATACATCACACCGGGACAAAAATTCCGCCTGGAATTCGTCCGGTAAGCATCTGCTGCATCACGCTACAAACAAGAGGAGAGAAGAAACAGCCTATGCCGTTCCTTCTCTCCTCTTGTTGCTGTTATGATTTTTTATTGAGCAGCACAATGGCGCAGACAATACAGAAAATGCCAATGGCACCGGTAATGCTCAGGGATTCATGAAATACGGCAATACTGATAACTGTCGCCGTCAGCGGTTCTACCGAAGCCAAAATGGCGGCCTTGCCTGTTTCCATGGCACTCAGGCCGACCGTATACAGGATGAAGGGGATCGTCGTCGACAGGAGTCCCAGGAGCACAGCCATGATGAACATAACTGGCGACGACGCCATGGAAGCAGCCATAGCCGGAACATCGCTGAATCCGGCCAGGCCCAGGGAGGCAATAATAAAGGTCCACGTCGTCACTGTAAAGGGAGAGTATTTAGCCAGCGCATAGTGGCCGAAAACGGAATACAGGGCATAGCCCAGTCCGGCGCCCAGACCGGCCAGAATGCCGGGAATATTGATATGGCCAATTCCCAGGCCGCTGACCAGGACGCAGCCCAGGAAGGACAGAACCAGGCACAGGGCCTTCATAGGCGTAAACTTCTCATGAAACAGCAGGACTGACAGGGCCATGACGATACTTGGCGCCGTATACAGCAGAATCGCCGCCATAGACAAGGTCGTCAGCTCCATGGCCGTAAAGTAGCAGACATTAAAAAAGACAATGCTGCACAGACCAGTGCCCAGAAACATCCACATATCCCGCCAGGCCACACAGAGCCCGCGAGGCCGTCTCCACAGCATGCCTGCTGTCATGGCCAGAGCCGTCACCAGCGACCGGGAAAAGGTAATCTGCACAGGCGACAGGCCGTGAGCGGCCAGATAGCGGGAAAACAGACCAATAATACCCCAACAGACGCCGGCAGCAATAATACAGGCTGCCGCAGTTTTACGATTCATTCTTAAAATCATCATCTACGCCCCCTTTACCGTGCCTGCTGCACGTATATTGGTCTTAGTGTATCACAAAACAGCTCTTTTCCATAGTAAATAATAAAAAAACTGGCCTGTCCGCACGGGAACGGACAGGCCATTCATGGCAATACATTATATATCTTTGCGAACCGATTCAATGCGGTGTATATCACCGACAATGAAGACGAATGACAGAACGCCTACGGCGGCGACGCAGCCGATGAAGATCATGGCGCCTACAAATGAGCCGGTCATCTGCACGATAATGCCGATAACGATAGGCGTAATAATGCCGGCCATATTGCCGACGAAGTTGAATACGCCGCCCGCCAGCCCTACCGAATCAGCAGGAGCAATATCACCGACAGTGCTCCATACGATAGCCGCCATGCCCTGGCCGAAGAAGGCAATGGCCATAATGGCAATGACGGCGTTCAGGGAATCGACGTAATTTGCCGCCATAATGGTCATAGAACAGATAAGGCCGCAGATAACCGGCGTTTTCCGCGCCTTCGACAAGGAAGCGCCGCGCCGCAGCATGGAGTCAGACCAGTACCCGCCCAGCAGGACGCCGCACAAAGCACCAATATAGGGAATGACTGCATAGAAGCCGGCTTTGAGCATGGGCATCTGCTTGGCTACAACCAGGTACGTCGGGAACCAGGTCAGAAAGAAGTACATCGTACTCGTATTGGCAAACTGCCCCAGATACACGCCCAGGAGCTGACGGTGCCTGAAGAGTTCCGCAATCTGGTCCCACGAAATCTTCGTTGCCTTGCCGGCCTTTTCCGCCAGGCCGCCGCCTTCGCGAATGTAGGCCAGTTCCGCTTCATTGGCACCTTTGCATTCTTTCGGATCTTTATACAGAAAAAACCAGAATACGCTGGCTATAATGCCGATGACGCCGGTAATATAAAAGATTTCCCGCCAGCCAAAGTGCTGCAGAATCCAGAACAGCA
>NZ_CATWFF010000135.1 GCF_958350005.1 uncultured Megasphaera sp.
TCATAACAGCATGGCGCGGGCCGCCGGTCATATCGGCATGAATGCATACACCTTCCTCGGCATGGGCATCAATATACTGTCTGACAATGCCGGCCATGGAAGCAATGCTCCCAATAGTCTGATCAATAGGCTCCGTTTCGTCATAGTCAATGGTGTGCACATGGCCCTGTAAATGGGGGAACCGTTCTACAATGCGTCTGCTGATAAACTCTTTCTGAATGACTTTCCGTACAGTGCCGTCATTCTGTTCATCCAGCAAAATCGTACCATTCAGCATTTTCGTCGTAACGCAGAAAATATCGTCGACCTGCCGGCCGTCTTTCTGCAGCACATGATTCATATAGCAAATGGCCGACTCATTGGTCTGGACACAGGTGACTTGTGTGCCGTCATGCAGTTCATATATTGTCTGTGTCAGCTGGTGCGTTGTACGGTCCGTATGCAGATTGCTCATAAATGCGAGCATGATGTGTTTCATCAATGTCAGCTCCTTATAAAAACAGGCTGTACAGCGCCACATGCTGTCAGCCTGTTTTCATGATTACTTACCTGAATGAACGACTTCTTCCGGTGTCTGCAGTAATGCCCGCTTCAGATATCGTTCATCGACAGTATCGTTTTTCATATCGCCGCTCATGGCAGCAATGCGGTCATTCCAGTCCGGATCTTTGGTATTGTTCCAATCCAGGAGGCAGCATAATTCCTGCAGAGACTGGTCATACGATGCCTTGGCATCGCCCAGATGTTCCGCTGCATAAGCATCAAAGGCGGAAATATAGGCAGTGCCGTCTTCGACGCGGGATGCATCGGCCCAGCCTTTGCGGTCGAACAGCTTTTTATATGTATCGTCCGTATCCAGATGCAGTTTTGGCGTAATGCGAACACTGCCAAGGCCCAGGGATTTTCCCTGTCCCAGCTTGAAGACAATATCCTCTTTGTCCGACAAATGGAACAACTTGAGCAGAGCTCCCAGCTCTACCTTGCGCAGGTCCTGGAAGCGAATGCGGCTTACAAAACGACTCCCTGCCCGCAGAGGCTGAATCTGATGATAAATCAGGTTCTTCGTGTCCCCATCTACTTCTGCCTTCGATGCCTGCCAGTCCCGGGGGCCAATTTTCCGGTGCCAGTACATTTTATAGCCTCTGATTTCCGTTTTTCGTTCCTCATCGTCCCAGTGAGCCGGCGGATATGATGTCTGTTTTAAATACAGCTGAAACGATGTCGGATTCGGCGACATAAGGGCTTTGACGTACTGTTTTTCCAGAAAATCAGGCTGCCCCTGAAGCTGGGCATCTTCAAAGGACAGGCGGCTGGCCCAGTACGTCGATTTGCCAATGGATTTCGCCGCCTGCCCTGCATCGTCTCCTGTGCCGGCAGTTTTGCCAAATACAGCATCGGCAAAATCAATTTTTTTGCTGCGCACCAGCGGATTGACGCGCTGTTCAATGGAGTTCTTATAGGGAATGCGGAAGGACGTGCCGTGACCAAAATAGAGACTGCGGCCGCTTTCAATAAAATAACACGGCGCAATGCGGTCAATATCGGCGCGCTGTGCAAATGCCCGCGCTTCGTCATTGCACAGGATATTGGAATTGGTCTTCCCATCAACGATTTCATCGACCAGGTTGACACCTGTGCGGTTTTTATCATTGCGGTAATCTTCAATGACCGAGACAGCTATTTTTCGGGAATCATTCCAGTTGGGGCTGAACAGACGGCGATTATATTTTTTCATATGACCAGCGCTGTTTTCAGTCAGGGCCCCTGTAATGACATAGGCACTGCCGTTTTTCATGTCCCACTGTACGCGGGAGCCTTCAGCCAGATACCCTCCGTTTGCACCGTCGTCCAGTTTTTCTGCCGTGCAGGGAGCAATATAATAGACGCCGTCTTTCCGGTACAAAAAGCCGGGCTTCGGAGCCGGCACATCTCTGCCCTTGGCGTTTTTCGTAACCATTCGTTCTTTATAATACGCATGCAGAGCCTGATTGCCAATATCGCCGTTGGGAGCCATGAGCTTGCGGAAATAGAGATGCCGGTTTGTATAATCCTCATCGGCCCGCATGGCACCGGCCGTTACGATTTTGAAGAGATTGCGGAACATGCCGCGCAGGGAACTTCCGGGAATCACAGGGCGGCGGTTCGGTACAAAAAACTGGCTTTCTTTCGTATCTTCCTCGATCTCCGTGCCGATGAACAGCGGCGTCAGCGCTTCCAGCTGCAGTTCTATCGTACCGGAATAAGTAGATTCTTCCTGAATATAAGCCGCAAAGTGTTTCTTAATCTCACTGTCTGATAATTCATCCCAGCGCAGGCCCTGATCCAGTGGCGATGGAAGAACTGCCTTGGCAGTCGATACAAAATTATACGGTGCCGTTGCAAATTCAGTGTTTCTGCTCATGTTAGTGTCCCCCTTTCCAGGGCGTAACTGCCAGGAAGCGGTAATCGCCATACCCGGCCTGCCCGTTTTCATGAATCGTAATATAGTTGCGCGTTGTCAGTACATAGTAAGGTGCCTGCTGCGCTGCCGGAATCGTAAGCGTAATAAAGCGCTGCGTGTCCTTGAGAACGGCATAGCCATCGTGAAAGGACTGTAATTCTCCCCAAAGGCGGGCCGACGTGTCGACAAAATCGCCGGAAGTCCCTTCGCCGTCGCAGATATACCGGCCTGTATAGGCTGTGCCGCTGCGGCGAAGATGCAGTTCTTCCCTGTCGTTAAACAGGCGTACTTCCAGAATCAGCCCTTCATCCAGGTCGGCACCGTCACTGAACGTAAGACCTCCCTTAGTCCACCGTCCCCAGATAACACGGTGATACTGCCAGACAATGACCAGGCCATCGTTCTTCATATACATGGCTGCCAGCTGTGCCAGGTTCTTCTGCTGTGCTGCAACAGAAACGGTTTTCCACGTTCCCTGAACAGACTGCAGGGACCCTTTCATCGTCGTATCCATCATTGTGCCACCTCCTGCATTCCGTCATACTGCACCAATGCCTGAGCCAGTGCTTCCAGGCCAATGTCATCAGACAAGACGGCGCCCTTTTCATCCAGTACGGCTTCTTTGCCGTTGTATACGATACGGGCGGATGTACCCTTCAGATAGCCGCGGCCAATGGCTTTATCTGCACCGAGAGCAATCCGGCCGGTCCATAAGTCGCGAAGGAGGAACAGGGCCAGCCCTGCTTCCCAGTCCTGACAGCGGTCAATGGAAAAGGCCAGCGTAAATACCGGTGTGTCCGGCACTTCCTGCCAGACCGGCTTTTCTGCAAAAAGTTTGCTTTCTATCGTCGCACCTGTAAAGCGGTCGACAGCATTTCTGGTCTGCTTCTTTTCTTTCACGCCCTGGCGGAAATATACTTCTTCCGTATAAAAACGGCTCTTCTGCTGTGTCGACTCGCTTCCTTTTTCGTCTGAAAAACCCATGAGCTGCCGCAGCAGATCCGGTGATTTTCCCAGACGGCGCAGAATATAGGCAGCCTGATGGCGCAGCACACCTTTGACGGTCGTGCCGGGGATGACGTAATCGTGGCGGCTCTGCTTCATGACGGCATGAACATGATTCTGCCGGTCCGCATCGCTGACGTCCGTATTGCGCACAAGAAGAGACGTCCGCAGGGCAAAGGTCCCTTCGATGCGCAGACCCTGATCAGCAGGCCGTGCCGTTCCCTTGTAGGGCCCGCTGCTCGGCTGTTTCTGCAGCAGCCAGGCAGCTACATCGTCAGCCTTGGTGAAATCATACGTCAGGGCCTGAACGTCAGCAAAGGAAAGAAGGCCAAACCCTTTCGTCGTCAGCGAACCGAGGCGAATGCCGCCAGCCAGCATATCGGTCAGATACTTCGCCAGATCTGTCATCGATGTACCCAGCCGTTCTGCTTCCTCTTCATGGTACTGCCGTATGACCAGCATAAGGGACAGCTCGCCTGCAGCACCGCGTTCGACAGCTTCATAATCATAGCGGTGTTTTTCTACAGTCGTCCCTGTATATGTATCGATATGAACGCCGTCGCGGACGACGATTTCCGCCTGGTCCAGCGTGCTGTCCGTGACGGTAACCGCACTTTGCAGAGCCCTATCTCCTTCAGCATACCCAAACAGCAGGGGTTCCCATTCCGGATGTTCCCAGTGCACGCGGCTGCGCAGCGCACCGGCAATGGATGTACCAGGAATGAAGGGGCGTTCCATTTCATCTTTCAGCACAAAAATATCGACGCCCCTGCTGCCGTCCCGTTCTTCCTGCCCCGAACTGATACGCAGCGGAGAAGCCAGCGTAAATGTGCCATGTATACGAATTCGTTTGGTAATTACCGGACTGTTCATCATTCAACCCCCTCGCTGCTCTGTTTGTATTGTACGGACTTGCGGCCATGGCGGAACAGCCACAGCCAGTATTCATAAAAGACAACGCCTTCTTCGGCATCTTTCGGTATCGCTGCCGCTTCCAGCAGGGATGCCGGAAAGCCGCCGGTAAAGGTTTTGCCTTCATAGGGCATGACGCCGCTGCCGTAAAACATGTCGTATAAGCTGACATGATGGATCTGCAGGGCCTTAAGATGGCCTTCAAAGGCACTGCCTTCAGGCACTTCTTCCCGCAGGCGCCGGCAGAACCGCTGCTTTGCCGACGGCAGATCGCAGCGGCTGCCCAGCAGCGATTCCAGGCGGGCAAAGACATGGGTAACCCCATGTCCTGCAGCCTGCCCCTGTATGTCAGCTGCATCTTCATAAGCCTGAGAACGGATTTCTTCGGCCATTCGTTTTTCTATAATAGCTGCTACGCACTGCCGTACTTCGTCAGACTGAATGTGTACAGGCTGTTCTGACGGCACTGCCAGTATTTCTTCCGGCATATCCGGTTTCCATACCCAGTCCCGCTGCGGCCAGACACGGAGCTGGCCAAAGCCTTCTTCCCGACGCTGGCCACAGCCTCCGTACAGCAGCGTCTGCAGCGCCGCCATATCGTCAGCAGTCCAGTCACCGTCTTTGCGGATTTCAAAAACAGTTCCTGCCGCCAAAGCGCCCTGACGGGGACGGCGCAGTGCCCAGACAGAAACAAAGTTGTCTATCTCTGTCAGGGCACTTTGCATCATGCCCAACGAGAAATGATGACCCCCTGTCAGAGAATTGAGAGCCTCTACGACCTGCGCCAGGGGCTGCTGCGCTCCATCAGCTACTTCCATTTCCGGAATAAGCGGCGTATCCAGAACGAGATAAGCAGAGGTTCCTTCTATCTGGACAGGCGGCAGAGGTTCCAGTGTGCCCAAAGAGAGGCGGCACTGTCCATACTGCGTATATTTAGACCGCCCCAGCCGGCATACTGCACCTTCTTTCGGAATAGCCAGACCGTCTGCCAGTGCCTGCAGGTCCTGTTCTTCGCCGATAATCATGCCGCGAAAAGTCTGGCCCGCACTGATGGCT
>NZ_CATWFF010000136.1 GCF_958350005.1 uncultured Megasphaera sp.
GTGTCACGTTGTATATCAGCATGCCGAACAATATGCATACTAAAAAAACAGCAGCGAAATCGCCTTTTCCGATTTCGCTGCTGTTTTTTGTATTTCACATATTGCAGGACTGATTATTTCAGTTTTTTAATTTCTTCTTCCAGTACCGGCAGAGCTTCGAACAGATCGCCAACAATGCCGTAGTGAGCGAACTGGAAGATTGGTGCATCGGCGTCTTTATTGACAGCAATGATGAGGTCTGCTTCCTGTACGCCTAATTTATGCTGAATAGCACCGGAAATGCCCAGGGCAATGTATACTTTCGGCGCAATCTTCTTGCCTGTAATGCCGATCTGAATATCATGACCAACCCAGCCATTGTCTACGAGCGGTTTGGATACGCCAAATCCGGCGCCAATAGCTTCGGCGAAAGCCTGTACTTTCTTCATGCCTTCTTCATCGCCTACACCGCGGCCGGCACCAACGACGATATCAGCCGATTCCAGATTCAGTTCCAGCTGATCCGGCGGCAGTTCCTGGAAGCCCGTTACGCGCTGCGCAGCTGCAGCTCCGCCGAGGTCCACCGTTTCTGTAATAACTTCACCAGTACGGCTCGTATCCTTGGCATTGCCATGGAAAATCTTGCCGCTAATCGTTGCCAGCTGCGGACGGGTTTTCGTCAGAATCTTCACGAATAATTTGCCTGTATAAGCCGGACGAATCCACGTAAGCGTATCGTCGCTGCCTTCATAGCGAACGTCGATGCAGTCGGCAACAAGGCCCAGATTCAGAGCTGCCGACAGGCGGCCGCCCAGATCGCGGCCATTATTGGTCGCACCGATGAGCAGGACGCTCGGTTCATATTTGCCGGCTACAGCAGCAACGGCCTTTGCATATACGGCAGAATCAAAGGTTTCCAGAGCCGGATCGTCTACGACGACAGCGGCATCAGCGCCATAGGCGATGACGTCTTTGGCTGCATCGGCTGCACCCTTGCCAAGGACCAGACCGACTAATGTATTCTGACGGGCATCGGCCAGTTCACGGCCTTTCCCCAATAATTCTATGCTGACCGGGCTGAGTTCTCCGTCTACGAGTTCTACATATACCCACACATTTTGTTTCAATTCCATGATTCGCCCTCCTTATAACAAGTTTTTCGATGCTAATTCTGCGACCAGCTTCTTCACAGCGTCTGCCGTGGAATCGCCGCTGATCATGTTTCCAACCGGATGAGGTTCCGGAGCAAAGAGTTCCGTAACTTCCGTTGCCGAGCCGGCTTTGCCTACTTCAGCAGCATCCAAGCCCAGATCTTCGACGCGCAGGACATCAAATACGGCTCTTTTGGCTTTCATCGTTCCCCGTACTTTCGGCTGACGCGGCGTATTGGCCGTTTCCATGACCGAGCATACAGCCGGAAGGGTGACTTCCACCGTTTCCAGGCCGCCGTTATTTTTGCGCGTACCTTTCAGTACGTTGCCGTCCACTTCCAGGGATTCTGCATAGGACAGGAGGGAGAAGCCCAGACGCTGAGCAACAGTCGGAGGAATCTGGCCCGTATCACCATCGGTCGAACGCTTGCCGGCCAGGACGAGATCGGCACCGCCGATTTTTTCGATAGCTTTTGCCAGGGCTTTGCCTGTTGCCAGTGTATCAGAGCCGGCCAGGGCTTCATCGGAAACGAGCACGCCTTTATCAGCGCCGACAGCAATGCCGCCGCGCATGATTTCACCGGCCAGGGCCGTACCCATCGTCACGAGGGTAACTGTGCCGCCTACAGCTTCTTTTAATGCAATTGCCGCTTCGATAGCATTGGCATCTACAGGGTTCAATGTAGACGGTGCACCGACACGGACAAGGTTATTGTTCTTTTTATCAATCTGGATATCGGAAACAGCAGGTACCTGCTTTACTAATACAACGATATTCATATACAAACCTCCTTCATCAAAAACTACATTATATCTGTACATATTATGCCATAATCGCCTAAAACAATCAACTACTAAATAGGTATTATTTACAAAAATGTTACGTCCAGAAGCCACTATATCTGAAATTCGTCATCATCTGTCCAGATATAAAAAAAGCATCGCCTGTCCGCTCACGTGGAGCTGAACAGGTGATGCTTTGCGGGTCGTTATTTCTTTTCCCCGTCTTTCTTGGGAGCCGGATGGCACGACATACAATTGCCGGAGCAGCTGCCGCCGCAGCAGCTTTCCGTTCCCTTAAACAGGCCGCGAATATGGCGGACAAAATATAATACAGCTGCCAGCACGACGAGTGCGACAATGACAGTAGCAATACTCATACGGGTCCTCCCCTTTCGTTTCCGGCGGCAGCAGAAGCCGGCGCAGTAACTGCGCCGACCCCTGTATTCACCGTAATACTATTTGCGGATACTTACGCACCCAGACCGGCCAGAAGAGCCAGATGGTATGCAACGAATGCCAGAACGTAGGACAGTACGAGGGTTAAACCATTTACGCCCAGCAATACTTTCCAGGAGTTCGTTTCACGTTTGATGACAGCCATAGCTGCAACGCAGGGCATATACAGCAGGCAGAATACCATCAGCGACAGGGCAACAGCCGGGTTGAAGCTCGGGTCATTAGCCAGGTAGTCAACCAGATTACCTTCGTCATCGGCATCGGCTTCAACACTGTAAATCGTAGCCAGTGTCGATACCATGACTTCTTTTGCAGCCGAGCAGGCAACAATGCCTACGCCGATCTTCCAGTCAAAGCCAAGAGGAGCAATAACCGGTTCGATGAAGTGGCCAATGGAAGCGGCATAAGACTGAGACAGTTTTTCCGAGCTTTCCTGATCATCCAGGGCTTTCGTTTCATCATCAGCTTTTACTTTAGCATCAAAGAGAGGCAGAGCCTGTTTGTATACAGCCGGGTTCTTAGCTTCCAGATCGGCAAAAGCTGCCGGATAAGCCGGTTCTTCAGCAGCGCCTTCTGCCGGAGCTGCTTCTTCATCTTCTGCCGGTGCTTCTTCTTCAGCGTCAGCAGCAGCTACCATAGAGTCATACATATCTTTAACTTCCGAATCAGCATCCATGCCGGCAATGCCATAGGACTGCATAATCTTATTCTGTTCCGTTTCCATGGTCTGTGTAACCTGATCACGGGCAGCATCAAAATCCTGAGAATACTGTACATCCATGGGATATGCCGTCAGGAACCATACGATAATAGATGCACCGAGAATGAAGGTACCTGCTTTTTTGATATACAGGACAGTACGTTCCCACATGTGCATGAGCACGCCTTTAATCGTAGGAATGTGATACGGAGGCATTTCCATGACGAACGGTTCGATTTCGCCTTTATAAATCGTTTTGCGAAGAACAATGGCTACGAGGACAGCCACGATAATGCCCAGGAGATACATGCCAAACAGGACGGTACCGCCATACCCGGATGCGCCAAAGAATGCGGCAATCAGCAGGGTGTATACAGGAAGACGGGCGCCGCAGCTGATGAACGGGCAGGCAATGATCGTAACGAGACGGTCTTTTTCATTGTCCAGCGTACGGGCAGCCATAATGCCAGGAACGTTGCAGCCAAAGCCCAGAATCATAGGAATGAAGGACTTGCCGTGCAATCCCAGGGCACGCATGACACGGTCAATCAGGAAAGCCGCACGGGCCATATACCCCGTGTCTTCCAGCAGACTGATGAACAGATACAGTAATACGATCAGGGGAACGAAGCTCAGAACAGAACCAACGCCGCCGATAATGCCATCGACAACCAGGGACTTGAGCTGTTCGTCCTGAATGACGCCGCCGAGCCAGTCACCGAGCATGCCAAAGCCCGTGTCCAGCCAGTCCTGCGGATAGGCACCGAGGTCAATAACGGCTGTAAACATAACCCACATGAGAGCGAGGAAAATAGGAATGCCTAAATAGCGGTTCGTCAGTACATTATCGATTTTATTAGACAGCGGGTCTGGCGTGCCGGCATTGATAATAGCAGCATTAAATACTTTAACGGCAAACTGATGACGGCACTGCGCAAAATAGAAATCCAGGTCTACTTTGTCTTTCAGCATATCGCGCATCTTGCTTGCCAGTTCCAAAATGTGCTGGGTGCCATCCATAGCCTTGATCTTGGCGACGATGTCAACATCATTTTCCAATAATTTAATAGCCAGCCAGCGAATAGGATAGCTGATAATGCCGGTCTTTTCAATGGCATCAGTCAGTTCGCGAATGGACGGTTCTACTTCTGCACCGTAATCAACCTGTGCATTGACCAGGTTCTTCGTGTTTTCCGCATGAGAAACGACTTCCAGCAGTTCTTTCGTACCGATGTTCTTGCTGCCTACGAGAGGAACGACGACAGCACCCAGTTGCTGACCCAGTTTTTTCAGGTCAATCTTGACGCCCATGCGTTCGGCAATGTCCATCATGTTCAATGCGATGACCATGGGGCGGCCCAGTTCGACGAGCTGTGCAGCCAGGTACAGGTTACGTTCCAGGTTGGATGCGTCCAGTACATTGACGATGACATCTGGTTTTTCATTAATAATAACATTTCTTGCAACGACTTCATCCAACGAACGAGCTGTCAGGCTGTATGTGCCCGGCAAGTCAACAAAGAGCAGTTCCTTACCTTCAAATGTACAGTGCCCTTCCTTTTTTTCTACCGTAACGCCAGGATAGTTCCCGACATGTTGTTTTGCACCGGTAATGTTGTTAAAAATTGTCGTCTTGCCGCAGTTTGGATTGCCGGCAAGGGCAATTTTAATCTTTTCTGCATCTTCCATGATTGTTATTTTCCCCCTTCTACAGCTACGGTGATCATAGCTGCTTCGTTCATCCGCAGCGCCAGAGCACATCCTCTGACGTTGACTTCAATGGGATCGCCAAGCGGTGCTTTTTTGACGACAGAAATATGGGAACCCTTTACAACTCCCATATCGACCAGGCGGTGCTGAATATTGCCATGCCCCTGCAGGGCTTCAACAACACCGGATTCGCCGGCTTTCATGTCTGCCAACGTAACGATATTCATGCTGCTACCTCTCCTTCTTGCCCGAAAGCGTTATCCGCAAGTTGCGGTACTTCGCTCTACGTGCGATTCTAATATACACTTAAGCGCGTTCGAACTGCTCGTATGAGACCGAATGACTTTGACATTCTTTCGCTGTGCTTCCTTCAGAGCGCAGCGCACCATACTGTGGCTGACCGTGCTAGTGAACAAAACCACTAAGTCAGGCGAACCGATTTTCGACTTAAAATCGCTTGGTACCTGGGTAAATACTTTTGCCTTGTACGAGTACTTTTTACATATATTCTTATACTGGCAAACCATACAATCGTTTCCACCTACAATGACGACACTCATTTACATCGCTCCTTTATTGCGCTCCGTAAATAAT
>NZ_CATWFF010000137.1 GCF_958350005.1 uncultured Megasphaera sp.
AGTGCTTCGTTCTTTTTCCAAATCAAGTGTAACGGATGTTTGACAAACCTACAAAAAATAAATTTTTTTCGTGCAGGAAGTATCCAATATAACAGGTCTTCATAAACTTGAAAAGTTAAAGGTTTAACTTAAAATTTTTTGGAAAAAAGGCCGTTTTTCCCTTGCCAAGTGCCATTTCCTGTGATAATATACACATCAACAAGTCAAAATAAAAATGCGTTGAAGAGAATTAGTAAGTTCCTGAAAACTGGCAGAGAGCTGTTGGCTGGTGGAAAACAGCAGTGGAAGGGAAGTGAACTCGTCTCAAAGCAGCTAGCTGAATTCACAGTAGGCGAAGCCGGGGCCTGGCCGTTAACAGACAGGAAGGTATCGACGTCATGTCCGTACCTGCAGAGAGCGCATCAATGGCGATGCGAATGAGAGTGGTAACGCGTAAGAGTAATCTTTCGTCTCTTTTAGAGGCGGAAGATTTTTTTTATTTTGATGGTGTCACTGATTGACAGGCTGAATTTGATTTTTAGGTATAGGAGAGATGGTACTATGCAGCATGTAGAACATTACAAAAAAGGATATTTTATGCCTCCTGTCGTCGATATGTCGTGGACACAGAAAGAGTATCCCGACAAAGCGCCCGTATGGTGCAGCGTAGATTTACGCGACGGTAATCAGGCACTGATCATCCCCATGAGTCTGGAAGAAAAGATCGAATTTTACAACGTCCTCATTGCTATGGGATTCAAGGAAATTGAAGTCGGCTTTCCGGCTGCTTCGGAAACGGAATACGAATTTCTGCGCTATCTCGTAGATCACGATATGATTCCCGATGATGTTACCGTCCAGGTACTGACCCAGGCGCGGGAACACATTATCCGCAAGACCTTTGAAGCTCTGAAGGGCGTCAAAAACGCGATTGTCCACGTTTACAACTCTACGTCTTTTGCCCAGCGGCAGCAGGTGTTCCGCAAATCCCGGGAAGAAATCAAGCAGATCGCCGTCGACGGCGCCAAACTGCTGCAGCGGCTGACAGAAGAAGCCGGTGCCAACTACCGCTTCGAATATTCGCCGGAAAGCTTTACCGGCACAGAACCGGAATATGCTCTGGACGTGTGCAATGCCGTTCTGGATGTATGGAAGCCTACGGCAGACCGCAAGGCCATTATCAACTTGCCGTCAACGGTACAGATGTCCATGCCTCACGTCTTTGCGGCACAGATTGCCTATATGTCGCAGAACCTGAAATACCGGGACAACGTCGTCTTGTCCGTTCATCCTCATAACGACCGGGGCACCGGCGTTGCTGATGCGGAAATGGCCCTCCTTGCCGGCGCAGACCGGGTGGAAGGCACGCTGTTCGGCAACGGCGAACGGACAGGCAATGCCGATATCGTCACCATTGGCATGAACATGTTTGCCCTGGGCATCGATCCCAAACTCGATTTTTCGCAGATGCCCAAGCTGGTGGAAGTATATGAACGGGTAACGCGGATGCACGTCCATGACCGTCAGCCCTACGCCGGGAAGCTGGTCTTTGCCGCCTTCTCCGGGTCCCATCAGGACGCCATTGCCAAAGGCATGCATTTCCGGGACGAAACGCACGATCCCTACTGGACCTGCCCGTATCTGTACATCGATCCCCATGATGTGGGCCGGACCTACGATTCTGACGTTATCCGCATTAACAGCCAGTCCGGCAAGGGCGGCGTAGGCTTTATTATGGAACAGAACTACGGCATCGACATGCCGAAGAAAATGCGCGAAGACTTCAGTTATTTCGTCAAGGAAGTATCGGATCACGCTCATCAGGAACTCAAGCCGGCTGAAATTTATCACGTCTTCCAGGAACAGTATCTGAATACGGAATCGCCTCTGAAAATTGAAAACTTCTCGCTCCAGAAGAAGGGCGGCAAGTGGATTGGCAAGATCCTGCTCCGGGCTAACAACGAAGAAGTGGTACTGGAAGGCAGCGGCAACGGGCAGCTCAATGCCGTGAGCAACGCCATCTGCAGCGCCTACGGCATTGAGTTTGAAAAGCTCGCCTACAGCGAACACGATCTGGACCGCGATTCCGATTCCCGCGGCATTGCCTACTTTGGCCTGACCGACAAGGAAGGCCATACGACGTGGGGCGCCGGTGTCGACACCGATACGATTACTGCCTCCATTCTGGCCTTTGTAACGGCTCTGAACCGCATGGACGGCATGGCGCAGCGCGTTCGCTTCCGGGCGCTGAAATCAGATCCGGCCGTTATCGGCGAATTCAAAGCCCATGCAGGGCAGCATTAACCCTCTGCCTGGCAGGCAGAATTGCAGCAGCATAGTAACAACTACATAATATTGTATATATGTGCCTGCTGATGCAGGTACGAACAGGAGGAATTACGACATATGGGCATGACAATGACGCAGAAAATCCTGGCCAAACACGCCGGGCTGCCATCAGTAAAGGCTGGCGATTTGATTACGTGCAGGCTGGACATGGTGCTGGCCAATGATATTACGGCACCGCCGGCAATTAAGGAATTTGAAAAAATCGGCCGTCCCGTATTTGACAACACGAAGATTTCCCTTATTCCCGATCACTTTACGCCGAATAAAGATATTAAATCGGCTGGACTGGCCAAAATCGTCCGTGATTTTGCCAGAAAGCACCATATTACTCATTATTATGAAGTAGGGCGGGTCGGCATCGAACACGTCCTGCTGCCGGAACAGGGCATTGTGGCACCGGGCATGCTGACGATCGGCGCCGATTCCCACACCTGTACGTACGGCGCTCTCGGCGGATTTGCCACCGGCGTAGGCTCGACGGACCTGGGCGTTGCCATGGCGACAGGGGAAGCATGGTTTAAAGTTCCTGATGCTATCAACGTCCGCCTGACCGGTACGAAGCCGGAAGATATTACAGGCAAAGACGTCATGCTGACCCTGATCGGCATGATCGGCGTCGACGGTGCCCTGTATCAATCCCTGGAATTTACGGGCCCTGGCGTTTCTTCCCTGGATATGACGGACCGCTTTACCATTGCCAACATGGCCATTGAAGCAGGGGCAAAAAACGGAATATTCCCGGTGGACGAACAGACCATTGCCTATGAACAGGGCCGGGTAGACCACTATGACGTCGTAACGGCTGATGACGATGCCAGCTACTGTCGGACGGTGGACATTGACCTGTCGTCCTTGAAGCCGGTCGTCGCTTTCCCCCATTTGCCGGAAAACACCAAAGTCATCGGCACATTCGGCGATATTCCCATCGATCAGGTCGTCATCGGCTCGTGCACCAACGGCCGTCTGGAAGACCTGGCTATTGCTGCACGCATTCTGGCCGGACACCAGGTCCATCCCCGCGTGCGGTGCATCGTCATTCCCGGCAGCCAGCAGGTCTATATGGACGCCATGAAAGCCGGCTACATCGAAACCTTTATCAACGCCGGCTGCGCCGTATCGACGCCGACGTGCGGTCCCTGTCTGGGCGGCTATATGGGCATCCTGACAGCCGGCGAACGGTGCGTATCCACGACGAACCGCAATTTCCGCGGCCGTATGGGACATGTAGACAGTGAAGTATATCTGGCAGGTCCGCAAGTAGCGGCAGCCAGTGCTATTCTCGGCAAGATTGCCGGACCCAAGGAGGTTCACTAAGATGAGTATGACTGGAAAAGTATGGCGGTATGGCGATAATGTTGATACAGACGTCATTATTCCCGCCCGGTATTTAAATAGTTTTGATCCCAAGGAACTGGCATCGCACTGCATGGTCGATATTGATGAAACCTTTGCCGGCAATGTGCAGAACGGAGACATCATGGTAGGGGGCTATAATTTTGGCTGCGGCTCTTCCCGGGAACACGCGCCTATTGCCATCAAGGCTTCTGGCGTTCCCGTCGTCATTGCTGCCAGCTTTGCCCGCATTTTCTACCGCAATGCCATCAACGTAGGCCTGCCGGTGCTGGAAATCGGCGCTGATGTGGAAAAAATCAAGGCCGGTGACAGGCTGACCGTCGATGTGGCAACAGGCAAGATTACGGATGAAACGACAGGCGATACCTTCCAGGCTGCGCCGCTGCCGGGCTTCATTCAGGATATTGCCAAAGCCGGCGGTCTCATTAACTACGTAAAGGAGTATAAGTAAATGGCAAACCATATTGCAGTCATTCCAGGCGACGGCATTGGCCGGGAAATTACCGATGCCGCCGTAAAGGTACTGAAAAAAACAGCAGACATATATCACTTCGAACTGACTTTTGAGACGAAAGAAGCCGGTGGTACGGCTTATGATCAGTGCGGCGTGCCCCTGCCGGAAGATACGGTAGAAGCTGCGAAACAGGCCGATGCCGTCTTGTTCGGCGCCGTCGGCGGCGATAAATGGGACCATGTAACGCCCAAACTCCGGCCGGAACAGGCCGTCCTGGGACTGCGCAAGGCCCTGGGACTGTATGTTAATCTGCGGCCGGTCAGCGTGCCGGCAGTCCTGTCCGAATATTCGCCGCTCAAGCCGGATATCGTTACCGGTACGGATATTCTCATTGTCCGCGAACTCGTAGGCGGCATTTATTTCGGCGACCGCTGCGAATCAGAAATTCACAACGGCGTAGAACGGGCGTGGGATCTGGAAAACTACAGCGTTCCTGAAGTACAGCGCATTACGAAATTTGCCATGGAAGCGGCGCAGAAGCGGCGCGGCCACGTCACGTCCGTAGACAAGTCCAATGTGCTGGCTACATCCCGTCTGTGGCGCCGTACGGTCATCGACGTGGCCAAACAGTATCCGGACATTCGTCTGGATCACCTGTATGTCGACAACTGCGCCATGCAGCTGGCGCTGAATCCGAAACAGTTTGACGTCATCGTCACGAGCAATCTGTTCGGCGATATTCTCAGTGATGAAGCTGCCGTCCTCGGCGGCTCTATTGGCATGATGCCGTCCGCATCCATTGGCGAACAGACCAGCCTGTACGAACCGATTCACGGATCGGCGCCGGATATTGCCGGACAGGGCATTGCCAATCCCTGTGCGACCATCCTTTCGGCGGCAATGCTGCTGCGGTATTCCCTGAAACAGGATGCTGCTGCAGGCGCCATCGAACGGGCCGTCGACAAGGCGCTGGCCGAAGGCTGGCGTACACCTGATCTGTATAAAGATGGGTTTAAAAAAGCCAATACGGCAACTATGACCGACGCCGTACTTCGCCATATACAGTAGCGGCAGGCCTGTCTATACCGGCAGCGTCCTGTCATAAAGCGGTTTCTCTCAAATATGCCTGATGTGGTCAGGACTGGGGAGAAACCGTTTCTTTAC
>NZ_CATWFF010000138.1 GCF_958350005.1 uncultured Megasphaera sp.
ATATATACTTGACGCCATAAATGCTAGTAATTTTTATAAAAAATTCTCAGTCCTTCCGCATCATGACAAAGGCTGCCATTCGACCAGTATGACCAAAATCGCGGCGATGCGAAAAAAAACGGCTGTCTCCAGCCGTATCGGCAGAAGACGTATCAATATGGTCAGCCCTCAGGCCGGCATCGAGCAGCATCTGCCAGTTGGCCCCCTTGCTGTCTGCCAGGCGCCGCCCATGATCCTGCTGTATACATGACGCATATGCCGGTCCCAGGGCCGCAAAAGAGGCGGCGACACCTTCGCTCACTTCCAGATGGGGCACTGCCGCTGCCGGGCCGATGTAGGCCACCAGCTGTTCCGGCCGTGACCCATAGACCAGCTCCATGGCCAGGACAGTCTTGGCTGTAATCCAGGCTGCCGTGCCGCGCAGGCCGGCATGAATGACGGCCACAGCCTGCCGCACGGGATCTGCCAGAATGACGGGAACACTGTCGGCTGCACATACCATAAGAGGAATGCCGGGCACGTTTGTCACAAGAGCGTCTGTATGAGGCAGTCCGTCAGCACTGCTGCCGGCGCCGCATCCCCGTTCGGCCTCACCGACGACTGTCACATGATCTCCCTCTACGGTACGGGCAACGGTCAGAGAGCTGACGTCTGTGCCAATAGCCTGACACAGGCGGCGGCGATTTTCCAGGACCTGCAGCTGCTGGTCACCAACGTCAAAGGACAGGTTCAGGGACGTCCAGGGAGCACGGCTGACGCCGCCGCTGCGGCCTGTAACGCCGTGGCATATGCCGGCAGCAGCCAGAAGAGAGCTTTCTTCCCAGGCAAGGCCATTTCGCTCAATCCACACTGTTCCCATTATGGCCTCCGCATACCTGACACCGCCGACAGCCGTCAAAACAGGGCGGCGTAAATGCTCCCTTCCGGGCCTGATCCAGTTCCCGCACGAGGTAGTCCGGTTTTAGTCCCATATCCAGAACACTCCACGGCAGTACGGCATCAACAGGCCGCTCCGTATACAGCAGGCCTTCCAGATCCATACCCAGTTCTTTGGCCGCCCGCTTCCAGCCTTTGACGCCGCCATACTGATGGGCCCGTACGAGCAGGCTGCCTACACGGCGGTCGCCCCGGGCCAGGACGCCCTGAATATAACATTGCCGCAAGGGCTCGGCCAGGATCTCAATCAGCTTATCCCGGTCCAGTCCTTTCCGTATATGAGCCAGACGGCGCTCGATTTCCCGCTTCTCCGTCATGGCCATCCACTGGAAGGGCGTACACGGCTTGGGAATAAAAGGATTAATACTCAGCGTAATGCGCCCCGTATTGCCAATAGCTGCCATGTGCTGCTGGACACGGCGGGTCATGTCGACAATGGCCTGTATATCTTCATCTGTCTCTCCAGGCAGGCCGATCATGATGTACATGCGGACATGGCGAATGCCGGCAGCTGTCGCCAGATCGATGGAATGAAGCAGATGGTCTTCTGTAATGCCTTTGTTAATAATACTGCGCATACGGGGACTGCCTGCTTCCGGCGCCAGGGTAATCGTCTTCTGGCCGCTTTCGGCCAGGCCCCTGACAATAGTCGGCGTAATCGAATCGGCCCGCAGGGACGCACAGGAAAAGGCCAGTCCCTGACTGCGGATAAAGGTTACCAGTTCATCAATATAGGGGTAGTCCGATATGGCCGCCCCCATGAGGCCGATCTTCTTGCCCAGTTGCTTTCCCCGCAGGACCGCTTCCTTGACGTAGTCCAGGGGCCGCACACGGGGACGGCGGTAACAGTAGCCAGCCATGCAGAAACGGCAGTGCCGGCCGCAGCCGCGGGCAATTTCAATGAGATACATGGCGCCAAATTCCGTATGAGGCGTGGCAACGACTGTTTCGCCAGGCCGGGTCAGTTCCTGCCATTGCCGCTCTACTTTGGCCGGAGCGCCCGGCAAAGGCCGTATTTCTGTCAGATTCCCGTCGTCATCATACAGATGCTCATACAGAGACGGCACGTACACACCGGGAAGAGCAGCCAGTTTCTGCAGCAGCTCCGGCCGGCTCAGTCCCGCTTCTTTTCCTTCCGTATAGGCGTCGAGAAAGGGATGGATCATCCCTTCCCCTTCACCAATGAGGCAGACGTCGACAAAGGGCGTCAGCGGCTCAGGATTGAAAAAGGCCACCGGGCCGCCCATGACGACGAGAGGATCGTCGTCGGTCCGGTCTTCATGCAGTATGGGAACGCGTCCCTGTTCCAGAATAGCCGGAATATGGAAATAATCCATTTCAAAGCTCACGGACAGACCGACAATATCATAGTCACACAAAGGGCGGCCATGTTCCAGCGTAACCAACGGCGATTTTTCCTTGGCGTACAGGCGAGCCATGTCCTTGTCCGGAAGAAACGCCCGGTCACACAGCCAGTCTGGCCGTTCATTCACTTCCCGGTATATAATCTGCATGCCCAGATTGCTCATGCCTACTTCATACGTATTGGGATAACAAATGGCCATGGCATGACGCGAACCAAAGGGATAGGAGTAATACCCCTGTTCCTCTGCCAGGCGCCGGGCCAATTCTTTTTCTATCTGCCAGCCCATAACACCTCTCCTTTCTATCCCTGCGTGCCGCGGTTATGCGTATAATCAGGCAGTAATTTTGGCGACAAGGCCTGGCTCCTGCAGCGAGCTGCCTCCCGGGCCTCATCAAACTGACGCACATGGCGCAGCGTCGGCCGTCCTGGTTTTGCCGTCTTGCTGTATGCCGCTGCCTGCGTTCCGGCAATGCGGCCAAATACGATAATATCGAGGAGACTGTTGCCCATGAGCCGGTTCGTGCCGTGAATGCCGCCTACATCTTCGCCGGCCGCATACAGTCCGGGCACGGACGTAGCGCTGTTTTTATCAATACAGATGCCGCCGTTCTGGTAATGCAAAGTCGGATAGACCAGAATCGGCTGTCTGCGAATATCAATATCAAATTTTTCATACATATGGAGCATAGCCGGCAGGCTTCTGGCAATAGTACCTTCGCCGTGCAGCATGTCCACCATAGGCGTATCGAGCCACACAGCCGGCCCGTGGAGGGCATGGACGCCCTTGTGCCGGGCCGTACATTCCCGGATAATCGCTGCTGCTACGACATCTCTCGTTTCCAGGGGATTCAGAAAGGCTTCGCCGTCCCGGTTGACCAGCATGGCGCCGAGAGAGCGCACTTTTTCCGTCACCAAAGCGCCGTAAATCTGCGGCGGATAGGCGGCTCCAGTCGGATGATACTGAATGGCGTCAGCATAAATAAGAGGCACGCCGGCCCGATAGGCCAGGACCAGGCCGTCTGCTGTAGAACCGTAGTGGTTGGACGTAGGAAAGCCCTGATAATGAAGGCGGCCGGCACCGCCAGTGGCGATGATGACGCTCTTGGCAGCGACGACGCGGTATTCGTGGGTGTCAAAATCATAGAGAACAGCCCCGGCCGCCCGTCCTTCTTCATCCAGGATCAGTTCCACTGCCGGCGAGTACTCAGCCACGTCAATGTGCTCATCCCGTACTTCATCCCGCAGGACCCGCATGATTTCTGCCCCTGTATAGTCGCCGCAGGCATGCATCCGCTTGCGGGATGTGCCGCCGCCGTGTGTCGTCACCATGGAGCCGTCCTGATTTTTGTCAAACATGACGCCCAGGTCGCCGAGCCACTCAATAGCTGCCGGTCCATGAAGGACCAGCCGTTCCAGCAGTTCCGGAATATTTTTGTAGTGGCCGCCGCCAAAAGCATCCAGATAATGGCGGGCTGGCGAATCATTTTCTTTATCAGCTGCCTGAATGCCCCCTTCAGCCATACCCGTATTGGCATCGCCCAGGCGCAGCTTCGTGGCAATCAGCACAGATGCACCGTGCTTGCAGGCCTCAATGGCTGCAGCCGCACCGGCGCCGCCGCCGCCAATGACCAGGACATCTGTTTCATAATCGGCCCGTTCCAGATCAATATCGGCATGGGCTACGCGGCTTTGCCCTTCCAGCAGGGCCGCCAGCTCACTGGGAACCTTGTCGCCCTTGTTGGGGCCTACAGAAAGGACCGTATACGCATGCTGGCTGTAGTCCGGATGATAATGGCGCAGCAGTTCTGCTTTTTCTTCTGCTGTATAGCGGGGAAGTTCCGCATCGAGCCGCATATTGCGCGTCGCATTGACTCTGGCCTGGGCTTCTCTCATTTCATCAGTATATATCATAACTGTCTCCTACTTTTCAATATCTCTGGACTCGTACTGACGGCGCAGTTCGTCTTTGCCGGCATGAGTCAGCGCATACAGCTCGTCGTCATACATGCCGTCAGCAACGGCCTGAACCCGCTGGTGCAGATGAACGCTCTTTTTCGTAAGATACCGGCCAGTCAGGCGGCGGGCCATGAGGCCTACGGCACTGTGGCTGATCTTGACAGGACAGCGGGATGCACAGATATTGCAGCTCACACAGCGGAAGGACTCTTTGGCGCAGCCTTCATAATCGCCGCGCTGGGCCAGAGCAATATATTTCATGACATTCAGGCCTTGCGGACAGCTCTTCGTACAGGCGCCGCAGTGAATACACCCATAAATTTCCGGATACAAGTGGCCGACTACGTTGCCGGCAACAGGCAGATCTTCAATATCATAGGCAATGGTTTTGATAGGAAACGATTCCAGTCGTCCTATGCACATGCCTTCTTCCACCTTGGTCTGACAGGCCAGGGCCGAGTGCAGCTCCTGCTCACCCTGAATGCGGTATACGACAGCACAGGCGCCGCAGAATCCGCTGCGGCAGCCGCAGCCCCGGACCAGGCGAAATCCGGCATATTCCATGGCCCGCATAATGGTCAAATCACCGGGAACGGCACAGCGCTTTCCCAGCAAATACACAGTTACTTTTTGTTGTTCTGACATAGGTTTGCTCCTGACAGCATGGATTTTAAACAGTAAAAGACCCGACGAACGGCTTACTCAGCGTGTCGGGTTCCTGAATTCATAGTATCAACTATCCCTGGTCTTGTCAATAAAAAATATGGCTTCCATGTTCCTGCTTTTACTTGCCTATGGTTTTCATAAAAATATTACACGGTCCGAATACAAATACAAAACCACCGCAGCAAACAAGAATAGTGAGCTGTCTGCTGCGGTGATTATCTTATCATGTATTATTGAACTTCCTGTTATTTTTATGATATACTTACGTCTGGAACAACCGTGTTGCAGGGTGGATT
>NZ_CATWFF010000139.1 GCF_958350005.1 uncultured Megasphaera sp.
AAAAAACTCTCTGCCCAGAAAGATCTGTTCAGAGAGCTGCTGTACCGGCACATATACGCGCTATTCGTTGCCGCCTGTGTGCAGGTGGCCGATGCGGCTTAGCAGGCGGAGAATTTCTTCTCGCTCTGCCGGTGAAAAGTCATGCAGTACCTGTTCATTCAATTCTTCAATCTTTTTTTGTACCGGTTCTTTCAGCGCCAGCCCTTCTTCGGTTGCCTTGACACTGATGCTGCGGCGGTTATTGGGATTTAATACGCGGTCAATGAGCCCCCGTTTCTGCATGCGGTCCAGTACGCCGGAAATAGTAGAATTTTCTACGCGTAAAATAGTGGCAATTTCCTTTGGCGTCAGCGTTTCGTCCTTCCAAAGACAGGCTAATACCCCGTATTGGCCCGGTGTAATGCCGAACTGGGATAAATTTTCTGAAAAAATCAGAAATACTTCGTGCTGCGCAATGGTAAGTAAAAAATTAATACATTTCGTATACTCCACGGTAATGCTTCCTTTCCTGACATATAATTCGTATTGCCAATTAACTATAGTGTATCATATTATGAACATTACGGCTATGCTGTTTATATAATTTGTGAAAAAAGTATCATAGTTTCTGAATGTATAAGATTTTGTTATTCTACTGCCGGCAGCTTGACTTTATACTATGGAATTTATGATGTATATGACGTATAATTAAACATATCAGGCAGATATTGCCTGTAAGCTTTAACTATACGGCAGCCAGGTAAGGAGTACGATGAAGCAGAAAAAGATTTTTGGATTTGATTACACACAAAATGAATATGTGAAAATTGGCATGTATTTACTGGTCGGCGGTTCGGCAGCGCTGCTGGAATGGGCATTATTTTACCTGTTTTTCCAGGGACTCACAGCAGGCGGATTTTTCCCCCTCCAGACCCATCGCGTACTGACTGCTACGACCCTGGCTTTTGGTACATCTACGCTGTATCATTATATATTATGCAATCGCTTTGTATTTGACAGCGGCAGCCGCTATCAGAAAGGAACGGAAATTTCCCTGGTCTTTCTGGTCAGTGCCATCGGGCTGGGATGGAATCTGCTGCTCATGTGGCTGTTTACGTCGCCTGTGCTGCTGGGGCTGAATCCGATGGTTTCCAAAATCCTGGCCAGCGCCATCGTAACAGTATGGAATTACTTGTCCCGCAAAAAATGGATATTCAAGTAGAGGGGAGTGGGGATGATGAAACGAAATGAACGGATTATGGAGCTTCTTCGCGAAATGATTGCCATTGACAGCGAAACAGATACGAAAAAAGAACGGAATATTGAAAAGTACCTGCAGCGTACGCTGGGAGCCGTTGAAAACGCTGCAAGCGGCATGATTCATATTCCAGACGATGCCCATGGACGGTCTGTTGTGTACGGACTGATTCAGGGCAGAAAAAAGGACACCGTTATTTTTCTCAATCATCACGATACTGTCGGCATCGAAGCCTACGGAAGCCTGCAGGATGATGCCTTTTCGCCGGATGCACTGCAGGAAGACCTGCTGCGGTCGGAAAAGAGTGAAGATCTGCAGAACGATCTGAAAAGTGGCCAATGGCTGCCAGGACGGGGATCGTGTGATATGAAAGGCGGCGCAGCAGCGCAGCTGGCCGTGTTTGAAGCCTATGCCGCCTTTCCCGGTGATGCCAGTGTGCTGTACCTGTCGCTGCCCGATGAAGAATCCTATTCTGCCGGCATGCGCATGGCTGTCTCAGTGCTGCAGGAACTGAAAAAAGCCTATGGCCTGCAGTACCGCGTACTCATTGATTGTGAGCCCAACCAGAAGGAAAAGGGACAGCTCATTTCCTATACCGGCTCTGTCGGCAAGCTTCTGCCTGTCGTCGTAGCCCAGGGCAAGCCTGTTCATGTAGGAATGTACCGGCAGGGCATCAATCCCGTTGCCGTCGTATCCCGCCTGATTGCGGAAACAGAAGGCGATTCGTCTCTTGTAGATTCGTGCGGCGATGAACAGACGCCTCCGCCAGCCTGGATATACCTGCGGGACCGCAAAGCACGGTATGATGTATCTCTGCCGCAGCGCATGGCGGCGTGCGCCAACTTCATGACCTACGGCAAGACGCCGGAAGACGTTATGTACCTGCTTATGAATGCAGCCCGGCATGCTGTGGCCCAGACCCTGGCGCAGGTCGATGGAAACCTTACGATGGACGTCATCAGCGGTGCTGAACTGATGAAGCGGGCCTCGTCGTACCCGGGATTTGACGTATTTTATGAAAATGTGCGCAACAGCAGTTTTGTAGCCCTGCAAAAAGGGGATACAACGTATACGGAAGAAACGATACGGCTCATCGAAAAGACCCTGGCCTTTATGGGCATGACCGAGCCGGTTGTGGTCATCGCTTTTGCGCCGCCCTATTATCCGGCTGCAGATAGCCATTCCCTGCAGGATGCGCGCTTTGAAGGACTGCTCCAGACGATCAGCCGTACTGCTGATGTATCGTTCCGCCATTATTTCAACGGTATTTCTGACTGCAGCTACTGCTGTGTCGACCCGTCGCTGCATGAAGATATTCTGGAACAAAATCTGCTCCTGTGGGGCAAGTCGTACAGCTTTGACTTTGAAGCAATGACGAACCTGCAGATTCCCTTCCTGCTCTTAGGACCGTGGGGCAAAGATCTGCACGAACGGACCGAACGGGTCAACATAGAAAGCGTATCCGTAACGCTGCCGAATATACTGGATACGATTATTACCTATATCGGTGAAACAGCAGACTAAAAGAACCGATATTCTCAGGTACAGAAAGAACGTTTCATGCCGTGCCGATGCATGGTTGCAGGAAACGTTCTTTCTGTATTTGCTGCGGATCTGTATGATAAGCCGCATGGGAAAAGAAACCATAAATATGAGGGAAAGTCTTGAAAAATCTGCCGTTTTACGCTATAATAACATCGCTAACTTAATAAGAGTACTGGTGCGTGGTAACTCGCCGGGGCTTGTGCAATGGGAACCTATGAACCTTGTCAGGTCCGAGAGGAAGCAGCAATAAGTAGATCTTTTCATGTGCCACGAGGAAACCTGGCGGGTTATCATGCACGAGTACTTTTCTGTTAGTAAAAGCAGCGGGCAGCTGCTTTTTTTCGTATACAGAGAGGGAAAGGACTATGGCATACATCGCGCTATATCGTAAATGGCGGCCCAAGAGCTTTGAAGATGTCGTCGGACAGCGTCATATTACGGAGACTTTGCAGAAAGCTATTGATACCGATAAAGTAGCGCATGCCTACTTGTTCTCGGGCCCGCGGGGCACGGGGAAAACAAGTACGGCCAAAATTTTTGCCCGCGCCATGAACTGCATCCATGGGCCTACATCCCATCCGTGCAATGAATGTGACGTGTGCCGTCATATTCTCAGCGGCGAGTCCCTGGACGTCGTGGAAATTGATGCGGCATCAAACCGCAGTATTGAAGATATACGGACCTTGCGGGAAACGATTAAGTTCATGCCTGCTGAAGGAAATAAGAAGATATATATTATCGATGAAGTACATATGCTGACGACAGAAGCCTTCAACGCCCTGTTAAAGACGCTGGAAGAACCGCCGCAGCATGTCATCTTCATTCTGGCTACGACCGAGCCGGAACGGATTCCCATGACGATTTTGTCCCGGTGCCAGCGATATGAATTCCGGCGCATTACGAGCAGGGATATTGCCAGACGGCTCCTGTATGTGGCCTCTCAGGAACATATTGATCTTACAGAAGGGGCCGCCCATATTCTGGCCGTCCAGGCTGACGGCGGCATGCGCGATGCCCTCAGTATGCTCGATCAGTGTGTGAGCAATGCCAGCGGCACCATTGATGAAGCACTGGTACGGGATTTGCTGGGACTTATCGGCCGGGACTGGCTGTTTTCCCTGTCTGATGCTGTATTTCAGGGAAAAGGCGCAGTCATTATTAAAGATATTGATGACGTTGTCCGTATGGGCAAGGAATCGCAGGTTATTTTAACGGAAATACTGGAACACCTGCGGGCTCTTATGCTGTATCAGGCTGATCCGAAAACGGATACCCTCGCTGCCTATGCCGATTCCATGAAAGAACTGGGCGCCCAGGCAAAAGTTATTCAGGCAGAACGCCTTTTTGCCATGCTGAAGATACTGCAGGAAGCGCTCTTGTCGGCAAAAAATTCGCCGGCGCCGCGCATTGCCGTTGAAATGGGGCTGCTCATGGCCAGCCGTGTCAGCCACGTATCTTCAGAAACAGCTCTGCCTGCAGCCTCTTCTGTCGATGGGCTGGAAGACCGTCTGACCAGGCTGGAACAGCGCGTATCGCAGCTGACTGCCCGTCTGTCATCTGCAGCTTCTCCGGCTCAGCAGGCTTATATTCCCCTTCCGGACGAAGAGGACGGAGGCGCAGGGCTTCCTGAATCGGTACCCTTCCCGGAAGACGAGTACAGTGCAGTCCCACCCATGGCCGATACGCGGCCTGTATCGGCACCGGCACCGCCAGTACGTCCTGCCGTTCCTGCTGCAGCAGACAGGCCGAAGCAGTCGGTGCAGCCTGCTGTTTCACCGACTGTGCCGCCGTCTGTTTCTGTTGATAATGCAGCCCCGGTAGATGCAGGAGAATACCAGCAAATCTGGAAAAAGATGTGCGATATTCTCCTGCGGGAAATGAAAAAGCCTGGCGTCCGGTCCTGCGTGCAGCATGGCCGCGTCGTGTATTTAGGCGGCGGCGAAGCCATTGTTGCCTATAAATCGAATTTCCTGGCCAAACGGGCCAACCGGGAAGATTATTTTAAATTCGTTGATGCTGCGCTGGAACAGATTCTTGGCAGTCCCTTTCACATGAAAGGATATGTGGAAGGCGATGCAGAGCTGGGAGAATACGAAAAAAAAAAGTCTCAGCCCTGTCCGGCAGCTGAACCAGCCGCATCAGCAGCACCGGTAGTGCCTGCAGCGGCGCCGGCTGATCCGCTGCCTGAGCCCCATCCCGCTCCTGTGCAGCGTGAGGAAAAGCCTCAGACACCGGATATTGTGCCGCCACAGACAGCAGAAAAAGGGTCTGTTCTGAAGCCGGCTACGGTACAGGATATGTCGCCGGAAGAACAGGCTGCCATTGGCCCATTGCTCAAAAGGGTAGGAGATTGTAATATAT
>NZ_CATWFF010000140.1 GCF_958350005.1 uncultured Megasphaera sp.
ATATAAATAAGAAAATATTATAATATCAGGAGTGAAATGGAATGAGTGAATTATTGCGAGTTGAAGGGTTGAAAGTCGCTGTCGAAGGCAAAGAAATCCTGAAAGGTGTCGACTTGACCATTCAACATGGTGAAACACACGTTATTATGGGGTCCAACGGCGCCGGCAAATCGACGCTGTTCAACGCCATTATGGGCAATCCCAAATATGTCGTTACAGCAGGAAAAATTTTCTTTGAAGGCAAGGACATTACAACGGAACCGGTAAATGAACGGGCTAAAGATGGTATTTTCATGGCTTTCCAGGCTCCCATTGCCGTACAGGGCATTTCTGTGGAAAACTTTATCCGCAATGCAAAAAGCACGGTGAGCGGTACGACACAGCGCATTATGCCGTTCCGCAAGAAAATGCACAAACAGATGGACCAGCTGAAAATGGACCGTTCCTACGCTTCCCGGTATGTCAATGACGGTTTTTCCGGCGGTGAACGTAAAAAAACGGAAATTCTTCAGATGTGCATGCTGGAACCGAAGCTGACCATGCTTGATGAAATCGATTCGGGCCTGGACGTCGATGCAGTCCGCATTGTATCGGAAACAGTAGCGCAGTACCATAATGAAACCAATTCCATCATGGTTATTACGCATCACAGCGAAATTCTCCAGAGCCTGAAGCCCGATGTCGTTCACGTACTTATTGACGGCAAAATCGTAAAGACCGGCGGCGCATCGCTCATTCAGGAAATCGAAGCCTACGGTTACGACAAATTCAAAGAACAGGCACAGTAAGCAGGAGGCACGCAGTATGGCTGATGAAAGAAAAAAAATAGAGTCTTTTTCTGATTTTGGCAATATTTACAACTTCAAAAAAGACTTTAACTATTCTTATAAAACAGACGCCGGGTTAACACCGGACATCGTTCGGGAAATTTCCCAGAAGAAAAATGAACCGAAATGGATGCTCGATTTTCGCCTGAAATCACTGGAACTGTTCTATCAGATTGACTATCCAGACTGGGGTCCGGATATTAGTGAACTGGATATGGACAACATTGTTACCTATGTGCGGCCGAACGCACAGATGAAGGCAAACTGGAACGATGTTCCCGACGATATTAAAGATACTTTCGATCGCCTGGGGATTCCGGAAGCAGAAAAGACATCTCTTGCCGGCGTAGGTGCTCAGTACGATTCTGAAGTTGTTTACCACAGCATTCAGGAAGATTTGGTTAAGCAGGGCGTTATTTATACGGATTTTGATACGGCTCTTCACGATTATGAAGATATTGTCCGCAGTCATTTTATGAAACTTGTCCCGCCTACGGATCATAAGTTTGCTGCCCTCCATGGTGCAGTCTGGTCCGGCGGCTCCTATGTATATGTACCGGCAGGCGTCGATGTATCGATTCCGCTGCAGAGCTACTTCCGTCTGAACGCGCCGGGAGCCGGACAGTTTGAACATACTATGATCATCGTCGAAAAAGGAGCAAAGGTACACTTTATTGAAGGATGTTCGGCACCAAAATATAACGTAGCCAACCTTCATGCAGGCTGTGTAGAACTGTTCATTGGTGACGATGCTACGCTGACCTATTCAACCATTGAAAACTGGTCGAAAAATATGTACAACCTGAATACGAAGCGGGCTATTGTCGGCAAAAACGGGACCATTAACTGGGTTACCGGTTCTTTTGGCTCTCATACATCCTGCCTGTATCCCATGAGTATTCTCCAGGGCGAAGGGGCACACTGTGAATTCACCGGCGTTACCTTTGCCGGTCAGGGACAGTACCTGGATACGGGATCTAAAGTCGTACATAATGCGCCCCATACGACGAGTAATATTAACTCTAAGTCTATCAGTAAAGGCGGCGGCGTATGTATTTATCGCGGCAGCGTCGTCATCAATCCGCCGGCTGAAGGAGCAAAGGCCAACGTCAGCTGCGAATCGCTGATGCTGGATGAACAGTCTCAGTCCGATACGATTCCGGCTATTGTCATTAAAAATGATAACGTCGATTTAGGCCATGAAGCATCTATTGGCCGTATTTCCGACGAAGCTATTTTCTATCTGATGAGCCGCGGGCTCAGTGAAGATGAAGCCAGAGCCATGCTGGTACGGGGATTTGTTGAACCTGTATCCAAGGCCCTGCCGCTGGAATATGCAGTAGAAATGAATAATCTTATTAATCTTGAATTGAAAGATTCGCTGAAATAAGGGAGGGGGCACAGATAATGACAGCAAAAACAGTAGCACATCCGTATAACCGACTCCCGCGCCCGACATTCCACTGGATGAAAGTAAATTACCTGGAATTGGATGAGCTGAAACAGCAGGAAGCGCCTGCCTTTGAACCGGAAGAACGGCATGAAGGCGACGTAGATGTTTCGTTTTATCAGGGAAATGGGGTTCCGGAACTGAAAGATTTTCAGGGAGCCAATGCAGACTCTCTGCACGAAGCCCTGCATAACAGTCAGACCGGCTGCGCTGTAACGGCGGCAGCAGGAACGAAGAGTGCCGTATGGCTGACCTATTCGCTGGGAGAAACGCCGCAGCATTTGGCAGGACAGCTGACGATTACTGCAGAAGACAACAGCGATGTAACAGTATACCTGCTGTTTGACGGCGGTACTGACGGCAGCGACGTAAATTTTCTGACTTATGTGAAAACGGGCGAACATGCTCACGTTAAAATCAGCAAAGTCCAGCTTCATCACCTGGGAGTGCGTCATGTAGAACATCGGTATGCCGATGCTGGAAAAAACAGCGTCATCGATTATGTCAGCGCCGAATTAGGAGCAAAGACTGCCGTTGTATACTACAAGAATGACCTTATGCATGATGAAAGCGAATTCAACAGTAAAGCCATGTATCTGGCAACAGATGATCAGGTCGTTGATTTTTCGTACTGGGTGCCGACACAGGGGATCAAGACGAAGACGGATATCCTGACGACAGGTGCACTGCTCGATTCTTCGAAGAAATTCTTCCGCGGCACTATTGATTTCCTCCGCGGTGGGAAAAAGGCTGTCGGTTCTGAATCGGATGTATGTATCCTTCTCAGTCCGCAGGCTCACTCTATCTCGTTGCCCTTACTGTTGTGCAAGGAAGATGATGTCGTAGGGAATCATGCTTCCAGTGCCGGCCAGATCGATCAGGATAAGCTCTTTTATCTGATGAGCCGCGGTTTCAGTGAGGCCGGAGCTCAGCTGATTTTGATCGAGTCGAATATACGCCCCGTTATTGATGCCTTAGGCGATAAAACGTTGGAAAATAAGGCACTGCAGGCTGTACGTGCGAAAATGCAGTATTGCAAGAAAGGTGATTGCCATGATAAATGTACGCAAAGATTTCCCCATATTGACTAAAGTCCATAACGGACATCAGCTCGTGTATTTTGATAATGCCGCAACGACGCAGAAACCGTACCAGGTTATTCATGCCATCGTCGATTTGCTGGAACATCATAACGGAAATCCCCATCGTGGAGCCCATGTGCTGAGCGTTGAAGCTTCCAAGCTGTATGATGACGCGCGGGAAGCCGTTTGCCAGCTTATTCATGCACCGGCAGAAGAAAATGTCATTTTTGTCCGCAACGCAACAGAAGGCATGAATCTGATTACGCGCAGCTATGCGGAAACGCACCTGAAAAAAGGTGATAAAATTGTTATTCCTATTTCGGAACATCATGCCAATCTTGTTACGTGGCAGCGCGTCTGCCGCGTAACCGGGGCAGAACTGGTATATATGTATCTCGATGAAACGGGACATTTTACGGACGAAGACTTTGCCAAAATTGATGACAAGACAAAAATCGTTTCCTTTGCCGGCGTCAGCAATGTGCTGGGCATGAAAGTACCGGCTAAGAAACTTATCGAAAAAGCCCATTCCGTCGGTGCTATTGCCATTTATGACGGCGCTCAGGCTGTACCGCATATGAAAGTAGACGTTCAGGATCTGGACTGTGATTTTATGGTCTTTTCCGGCCACAAAATGCTGGGATCTGCCGGTACAGGCGTAGTCTATGGCAAGACGGCGCTGCTGAACGATATGGAACCGTTCCTCCTGGGCGGTGACATGATCGAATATGTGCAGGAACAGACGACGACGTTCAATGTACTTCCTTTTAAATTTGAAGCGGGCACGGAAAATGTCGAAGGTGCAGTGGCTCTTCATGCTGCCATTGATTATCTGAATGATCTGGGTTGGGACGAAATTGAAAAGCATGAACATGAATTAGTCGTACGGGCCTTGGAAGGCATGCAGAAAATTCCGCACATTCATCTTATTGGCAGCACCAATCCCGATGAAAAAACGGGTGTTATATCCTTTACCATTGACGGCGTACATCCTCATGATGCGGCTACTATCCTCGACAGCTACGGTATTGCTATTCGTTCAGGACACCACTGTGCGCAGCCTTTTGGCGCTCATATTGGCGTTCCTGCGTCCAACCGCATCAGCTTCTATATATACAACACACTGGAAGAAGTGGATTATTTCTTGGATAAACTGCCGCTTGTACGCAAACAAATGGGCTATAAAGACTAGGGAGTGCAAAACGAATGGAATCAATGAATGAATTGTATTCTGATATTATATTGGAACACAATCAGTGTCAGGAAAATAAACATACCTTACCTGTCTGTAATTTACAGGAACATGGCCACAATCCAAGCTGTGGCGACGATATTACACTGCAGGCAGATATACAGAACGGAATTATTGTAGATGCGGCATATACCGGTCAGGGGTGTGCCATCAGCCAGGCATCGGCAGATATGATGATTGACGTTATTAAGGGAAAATCTGTAGAAGAAGCAATGCGTCTGGTCAATCTCTTTTTGGATATGATCAAACGTCAGATTACAGATGACGATGAATTGGAAGATCTGGAAGATGCTATTGCACTGAAGAATATTTCCAACATGCCTGCCCGTGTGAAGTGTGCCGTATTAGCCTGGCATACATTGAAAGAAGCCTTGGAAAAACAGAAGAAGTAATGCTGGTGATCTGCGGAAATGCGTGAATGTGCCGCATTTCCGCATTTTTTTGTAAAAAAGTGCTTGACAAGAGGCTTGTAACGCGATATACTAATCAAGCCG
>NZ_CATWFF010000141.1 GCF_958350005.1 uncultured Megasphaera sp.
ATACGCCGAGCCTGCAGTTTAATGCCGAAGGCCGCTATCATAGTTCCCGGTATTCGAGTTCGCTTGAAAGCAGCGCTTTGCCGAGCAACTTCTTCCTCCGTGCTGACAGCGGTAAAATCGGTAAATTCTCCATTGCCGGCTGGACGTCGAAGCGGGACATCATGCCTGTATACAGTTCAGAACGCGCCTATGGCGGCTCGTCTGACAACGCCTGGAGTGAAGAATTCAAGCCGTCTCTGCGGTATTTTGGGGATATGAAAAATACCGGCGTAACCGGCAGCTATGAATTCAACAAGGATCATTCTATTTCCTTTACCATTAATGATGAAGAAAGCGACCTGAAACGATACAATAAATCGGCATCGGATATTGGCAGTGTATTTGAACCGATGCAGGTCTACAACCGTTCCTTAAAGCGCTCGACCTATAATTTTATCTATAAAGGCCGCGGCGGCACGACGGACTGGCAGGTCAACGTCAATCATGGCAAGGAAAAGGAAAAAGACGTTACCCTCCTGAATTCCGGCAATGGCACGCAGTACAGCGGCGGCAATACCCTGGCCAGTGTGGACTGGCTGGAACATGAACAGACCACAGTCGGCGTCGATTTGCATACCGCTGTCAATGACGCCCATTATTTGAGCTATGGCTTTGGCCATACCCGGGAATGGGCCGAAGGGACGCGCCTCCGCAATGCCCCCAAA
Source organism: uncultured Megasphaera sp. (assembly GCF_958350005.1). Taxonomy (GTDB): domain Bacteria; phylum Bacillota; class Negativicutes; order Veillonellales; family Megasphaeraceae; genus Megasphaera. The sequence goes on from NZ_CATWFF010000141.1 coordinate 705, forward strand.
ACTCGTGTTCAGACGATTAATCCCTGGGACTATGACAAATCCCTGGGCGTAAAGGAGAATACAGGCAGCGGCAAGGATGTGCCCAATTCGTATGTTCATAATTTTGAATATAAGAGAACAGACGGCGGCTTTATGTGGGACAAAGATAAAGAGTTTTACGGCAATGACAAACCGGCCTTTACCTATGATGATGCCAAAAATATGGATCCAGAACTCAAGGCGGCGATTGTTGGTTCGGGCTATGAACCGCCTACCATTACGGATGAAATGCGGCAGAAATATGGCGATATTGTCGATCGCTATGCGGCATTTAATGAAGCCGTATCAAAACAAAACGGCCTGATGAATGCCGATGGTACGCCGAATGTGGACAAACTGATGGAAATTATGGCCCATGGCGGCAGTATGAAAGAATTCTTTAATCCTGGATTGGCATATTATGGACAGCTGCCTAAGGCAGATGGCAGTAATTATGAGCAGGATAAAAACCTTTTATATAATGGCAAGTATTACGGGCAGGGCTATGACGAACGTGACAACCAGGTGTCTGTCGGCGAAGCGGAAATCAATCGCTATTATGCCTACTTGCAGGATGACTGGCAGCTCAACGATACGACGGTCCTGACGCCGTCTCTGCGGCTCGATCACAGCGACCTCTTCGGCAGTCATGTCACAGGCAACATCGGTTTGCTCCATAACGTAAACGGCAATGAACATCGCCGCTTCAAGGCCAATGTTGGCACTGGCTATGCCGAACCGGGCATGGGTGAACTCTATTACAACTGGGAAATGTTCGGCGCATCTGGCAGTCATCTCGGCTGGTACTGGGTCGGCAATCCCGATTTGAAACCGGAAAAATCCCTCAACTTCGATTTGTCCATTGAAGGGGAAAACGACAAGACCTATGCCAAAGTCGGCGTGTTCCACAATGAAATTAAAGATTATATGAGTTCCTATTTTACAGGTCAGCTCATTGACTTTGATTTTAATAATGTATATGGTACGGGCCTGGAAGCCTATCATCCCGGCGCCGACCGCATCTACAGTTTCCGCAATATCGGCAAGGCGAAGATTACAGGCCTGGAAGCAGAAGTACAGCAGAAATTCAACGACAACTGGTCTATGAAGCTGGGATATACATGGCTCCATGCCATTAACTCCAGCGATAAGGACATGCCGCACCGCCTGCTCGACCGGCCGACGCAGAAATTTGACCTCAGTCTGAACTACCGCAATACGAAAGGAGATTGGCGCGCCGCCATCTGGGGCAGTTACTATGTGAACATGCTGGACAGCAACTCTGTATCCACCGAAAGCCTGTTTGAAAAAGACGACAACGGCAACTACATCCGCAAACAGGGCAAGTATGCAGAAAAATCCTTCGGCATCTGGAACGTCATGGTGGAAAAAGACTTCGGCAAGGACTTCACGGCTTATGTAGGCGTCGATAACGTATTTAACCACCAGGACGATGACCGGGCCTTTGCCGACCGGACGTACCGTTTTGGCGTCAATATCAAGCTCGACGACCTGAGCGACACGTTCCACCGCAAGACGAGCAAAACCGAATTTGTTCAGGATAAAGATGGCAACACCGTCGTCGTCAATAAACCGGCTGATTCCTGGTTCATTACGCGGCCAGCTTCAGCAGATACGAGCCGTAAAGCCGGCGATGTACAGCTCTATGGCGATTACCAGCTGCGCAGCAACATGTACAAAGGTCAGGATAAAGTGGCCATGCGCCAGACGAAGGATACGCAGCCGACCGATGCCGCTGTCCGGAATCATGCCGACAAAGCCGCCCACGGACTGGAACAGCGCCTGCGCCTCGGTGTGGACTATCAGCTTGCTGACGGCCTGAACCTCAACGTCCTGGGTTCGACGGCCAAAGACCGGAACGACTATAACGTAGCCGACAAACGGGGTCTCCACGATCCTTATCTGGAAAAAGCGGAACTGACGAAGAGCACGCAGAAGTGGGACTGGACTGTCGGCCGTATTACGGAACCCATGGGCGTGACGGGATATTACTTCGGCAAGTACTATGACGGCGTCCGCGTAGCCTACAGCAATAAGAACACCCAGGTCATTGCCGGCTATGGCGATTTCAGCCAGTCTACCGGCGTCAGCGACAGCGCATACAACCATAAGCGGGAAACCATAATTCAGCGGGCACCTACGATCAGTGAATTCTTAGGGATTATGGATCACGCCGCAGTTCCTGGATTAGCTGTCAATCCGGCCGGGCAGTACAACTACGCCTCTAAATTTGATAATGCCAAGACACCGGAAGAAAAATTACAGGTTATGAAGGAATTCGTCCATATTCTGAAGGATATTAATGATGCCTCTGTCCGGGAATATTCCCATGTTAAAATAGATCAGAATACCTACTATAAGGGATTCTGGGGTAATGAAAGCGATACGGCTACTTTTGTTGGGCATTATGCAGATCAGTTGAAAAATCGTGTTGGTCTGGATTTAAAAGCAACCGTTGACGGCCAGTCTGTAGATTTAGGGGGTACCTATACTTTTGAAAGTGGTGCTCATCCATTGGCAGGCCTTTCAGTGACGGATATGTTCGATGCCGATATCGTAAAGGGCAGAATCCGGTCAGCCCTGCAGAAACTGGGCGCTACGGCATATCAGGACCGCGACAATGGCCAGACCTTGACCTTGGATCAGGCTGTAGATCATGCCTTTGCCTCCTATGTCGGTGATACGACCAGCACTGTCCTGGGTGGCTCTACGATACATGTTATCAGCAACCTTATTAATGATCTTGTAAGCGCTCGAATTGGAAATTTTGGTTATTTGAAGAATAAGGTATTAAACAATGGTACAGTGCCTATGCCTGGCGTACCCCTTGTGATTACGCAGAAAGGCTATCTCCTGGATCAGGATCAGATTCCGGCCATGGATCGGGCTGGCTATATCAAGCTTCGTCATCAGCTTTCCGATACAGTCGGCGTCGAAGCGTGGAAGCTCAATTCCTTCGGCGAAGGAGCTTACGACGATCAGGGTCACGAAATGAAGATTGCCGACGTCATCGGCGTTGGCAGTCAGATTCGCCTGGGCGACAAAGCCATGCTCTCCTTTGACTACGGCCAGAACCGCGCCGCTATGGGCAGATACTTCCACGGCGGTATGGGCAATTATGGCGAATACACCGGCGGCGGCAGTACGCCTGATTTCTGGGTGGCCCGTCTCGATATTGGCCGCGCCGATACGGACGTACCGGGCTCGTGGAACGCCTTCCTCGATTACAAGTCCTTCGACCACGGCGCCTTCCTCGGCGGCAATGGAACCGCATCTCTGCCGGACCGCTACCTCGACGGCATCCGCAGCTTTACAGCCGGCATCGGCTATGTTCCGTCGAAGAACCTGCTCCTTGAAGCGTTCTATACCTTCGATGCTCACAGCACGCAGACCCGGGATACGCTGTACACGCCGGAAAGCTTCGACCTCGGCGACTACACCCGCATTCAGGCAACGTACAAGTTCTAAACGAGTGCTGATACCAGCCCCATCTGGCCGAACTCATACAATAGACAAACTCCTTTCTCCGGCCAGAAGGGCTGTATCATAGATGCTAACACCAGCGCGTCCCGGCTTCGTACATACGATGACACAATCTCCCTTTTTCTCCGGGACGCCCTGTGTGATAGATACGCAAAATCACCGCAGCAGACAGAATGCTACCTCTGTTCGCTGCGGTGGTTTTGTCGTATATCCATTGAAATTTCCGGGAATCTGTGATATTATAAAGCTGAAAAAGGAACAACCGCCCACAAGGTGGGTTGACCAAAGTAAATAGGTAAGAATTCCACCCTTCTACCGGTCAAAGTTTCGGGGTGGTTTTCTTATGTCTACATTAGCTTCGTGACAAGTGATAAGATAAATGTCAGCAATGCCAGAATAAACGTACCAAAGGACATTACGTCCTGAAAGGTAAATTTCATAGACATCACCTCCATTTCAAATGGAGGTCAATCCACCCTGCAACACAGTTGTTCCGAGGATAAGTATATCATAAAGATCACAGGCACTTCAATACATACATCATACAATCGACCATCGCAGCCGACAGCATGCTACCTCTGTCCGCCGCGGTGGTTTTGTCGTATCTCCATTGCATTTTCCGGGAATCTGTGATACCATAAAGCTGAAAAAGGAACAACCGCCCACAAGGTGGGTTGACCAGATTAATTGAGTGAAAAATCCACCCGCCTACCGGTCAAAGTATTGGGGTGGTTTTTTCATATCTACGCTAGCTTCGTGACAAGTAATACAATAAATGTCAGCAATGCCAGAATAAACGTACCAAAGGACATCAAGTCCTGAAAGGTAAATTTCATAGACATCACCTCCATTTCAAATGGAGGTCAATCC
>NZ_CATWFF010000142.1 GCF_958350005.1 uncultured Megasphaera sp.
ACCTATGACAATGGTTCACGTACACTGCCGGTTTATCCCCGGCTATGCTGGGACAGGCTTTCCAGATTCTGCTGCTTACTTTCCATGCCCAGGCCCATGACAACTGCCGATACGGCAATAAAGACGAAGGCAAACATGTAAAATACACTGCCAATGCTCATGCCGCCAGACAGCATCATACCTACCAGAACAGGCGCAGCCATGCCGCCAAACCGGCCGACACCGGCAGCCCAGCCGCTTCCCAGCGCCCGGATAGACGTAGGATACAGTTCCGGCGTATACGTATACAATACACCCCAGGCACCGAGATTAAAGAAGGACATGACAGCTCCCCAGCCCATAAGAGCTGCGGCTGTAGCTGCGTGGCCGAAGAAATAGCTGGCAATGCCGCTGCACAGTAAAAAGACAGACAGCGTATATTTTCGTCCCATCCGGTCGACCAGCCAGGCAGCGCAGAAATATCCCGGCAGCTGTGCCAGCGTCATTACCAATACGTATTCAAACGTTTTGACTACCGTAAATCCCTGCTTGAATACGAGAGACGGCAGCCACATGAAAATGCCGTAATAACTGAAGATAATGCCAAACCAGACGAGCCACAGCATGATCGTCCGCACGAGAAAGGGTTTGCGCCACAGCGTCAGTACCGATACAGGCTCTGCTTCCGGAACCGTATCCGGTTCGGTGTCAGCCGACTGGCCAGACAGGCCCATCTGCGCTTCCAGACCGGAAACGATACGGTTTGCTTCCTCTGTCTTCCCTTTAGAAAGCAAATACCGCACCGATTCCGGCATATGCAGACGAATGAGAAATACATATAATGCCGGAAGGGCGCCAATAGCGAACGCAAACCGCCAGCCATATACAGGAATGAGCAAATAGGCAATGCAGGCCGCAGCAATCCAGCCCAGAGCCCAGAAGCTTTCCAGCAGGACAATAAACCGTCCCCGCACCTTAGCCGGCGCATATTCTGTTACCAGCGTAACGGCAACGGGAAGTTCCCCGCCCAGGCCAAAGCCTACTAAAAATCGAAATACCAGAAGGGATGTGTAGTCCCAGGCAAGGGCACAGAGCCCGGTTGCCACACTGTACAGCAATACAGTAACGGTAAATATCCGTTTCCGCCCCCAGTAATCAGCCAGGGTTCCTGATACGACAGCACCCAGGGCCATGCCAATAAGTCCCATGCTGCCAATAAGACCCATCTGTCCCGGTGCCAGCTGCCATTCTTTGGCCAGTACGGGAAGGATAAAGGCAATAAGCCCCGTATCCATAGAATCAAAGAGCCAGCCCAGTCCCGTTACACCTAACAGCTTGTAGTGGAACCGCCCAACTGGCAGAGCCTCTAAGCGACGTAAAATCATATATGCTCTCCTCCTGTCATACATGTGTCAAGACACTAATACGTAGTATGGTATTTATTGTACACACTATGACAGAAAAAGCAAGATTTTCTTTTACGTATATAAAACGCCTGCTTCTTTCAATGCTTCGGCAATGGCATCCATTTCTTCTTCGCTGGCCGCTTCGACCAGATGGGTATGTATGCCGCCGCTGATGCTGCTCAGCAAGTCATCTGGTGAATTTTCAATCTTGCAGATAAACTGCTGCACATCGCGGCGTGAGTGAAGATTCAGCGTTCCTTCCAGATTCCCGTAAATTTCATGCTCAATGACAACGTTGCGCACAATGCCGCCATTATCGACAATCGCTTCCAGTTCTGCCCGCATCTGTTCCATGCCATGACAGCAGACAAATACACGCTGTATGCCTGACGAAGCAGCCCCGGCCAGCTGATATCCCCGCGGCGTGGATACAATAGGCTGACCCTGAGCCCGTAAAATAGCGATATCACCGACAATGACCTGCCGGCTCACGCCGCAGCGCTGCGAAAGCTCCGTACCCGTAATGGCTCCCTGGGCAGACTGCAGCATTGCAATAAGTTGATCTCTTCGTTCCATACTATCCATGAATCCATTCCTCCTGTACCATATTATAGCTATAGTATACGCCATTTCGCATATAAAAAATACCGTTAAAACACAGCCATGTTTTAACGGTATTTCTGCAGTTTCTGTATCTGCCAGCGATGGCTGTACAGTATTATAAATCGCTGAAGTCAAGCGTTGCAAACAGATCATCCAGCGTTTCAGCACGGCGAATCTGTGTCACACTGCCGTCGCCATGAAGCAGCAGTTCTGCCGAACGAAGTTTGCCATTGTAGTTAAAGCCCATGGAATGGCCATGTGCACCGGTGTCGTGAATGACCAGAATGTCGCCGTCCTTGATTTCCGGCAGCGCCCGGTCGACAGCAAATTTATCACAGTTTTCGCACAGCGAGCCTGATACATCATAAATATGATCTTTCGGCGCATTTTCCTTGCCCATTACCGTAATGTGATGATAAGCACCGTACATGCCCGGACGCATGAGGTTGGCCATGCAGGCATCGACGCCAATATATTCTTTCCAAATGTGTTTATGGTGAATAGCCGTCGTAACGAGGTACCCATAAGGGCCAGTAATCGCACGGCCGCATTCAAAGGCCAGGCGTACCTTTTCTAGACCAGCCGGAACCATAATATCATCATAATAGTTGCGAATACCTTCGCTGAGGACGTCGTAGTCAATGAAGGACTGTTCCGGTTTATACGGAAGGCCAATACCGCCGCCAAAGTCGAGGAATTCAATGGAAATACCTACATTTTTCTGTACATCTACAGCCAGTTCGAACATCATCTTGGCCGTATTGATCAGGCCGTTGACATCCAGTTCGTTCGATACGACCATCGTATGCAGGCCGAAATGGTGCACGCCTTTTTCCTTCAGAATGCGGAAAGCTTCAAAAATCTGTTCCCGCGTCATGCCGTACTTCGCTTCTTCCGGCGTGCCGATAATATCGTTGCCTTCCTTCATCAGCGGACCGGGATTGTACCGTGCGCAGATCCAGTCCGGCAGAGAACCGTGCGATTCCAGGTATTCGATCATGGAAATATCATCCAAGTTGATCAAGGCGCCTAATTCCATGGCTTTTTTATATTCCGCATAAGGCGTATCATTAGAGGAAAATACAATATCATGACCTGTAATGCCAACTTTTTCGCACAATGCCAGTTCAGCCATGGAGCTGCAGTCAGCGCCGACACCTTCAGCCTTCAAGAGCTTCATCAGATATGGATTCGGCGTCGCTTTAACAGCAAAGTATTCCTTAAAGTCCGGAACCCAGTCAAAGGCCTTGATTAATTTGCGGACATTGCTGACAATGGCTGCTTCATCATAACTATGAAAGGGCGTAGGGTAACTGGCAATAATTTCACGAATTTGTTCTTCCGAAAACGGTACGGTCTTTACATTCATGCTATTCAACTCCTGTACTGAAATACGCAGACGCGCATAAAATTATACTGAAAGGGACTTTCATTTCATTGTCTCTGTATAGATTTTATTATATAATGAACGCAGTAATCTGTAAAATAGATTATTTTAATTTTATTAATTTGTATTTTAAATTAAAGAAAGGCTGGTCTCCGATGGATACGATAACGCTTCGCACCTTTATTACGTTGGGAGAAATAAAAAATTTCACCAAAACGGCTCAGCAGCTGTTTGTCGCCCAGTCGACAGTTACGAACCGCATTCGCGACCTGGAAACGGAACTGGGCGTATCCCTGTTTACGCGCAGCCGAAAGCAGGTAGAGCTGACGCCGGCAGGAATCACCTTTCTCAGCTATGCCCAGCGTTTTATGGCTCTGGAGACAGCAGCCCTTCAGGATCTCCATGCCAAACCGGCCTATGCACAGACCGTTCATATCGGTACGACCAACACGATTTACGAATGTCATTTACAGAAAAAAATCCGCACCTATTTACAGAGCCGTCCTGCCGTATCGCTGAGTATCACCATTAGTCATACAAATAATTTATTCCATCACCTGCAGGACGGTACACTGGACGCAATCTTCTCCTTCAGTCCCTTTCAGCGCGACGGCTTTCTCTGCCGTCCGTACCGCACAGATACGCTGGTCCTGGTCTGCCGGTCCGACAACACGGAATATGCCGACGGCATTCACAAGGAAGACCTGCAGAAAATCGACTACCTCTTTTGTAACTTCGCTCTCCAGGGCGTAGGGCTGTATATTCAGGACCTGTTCCCCCGGTATCACTGTTTCCCCATGGAAATAGACAACAGTACCAAACTCCCGCAGTACGTAGCTGACGGCATTGGCTACACCTTTTTGCCGTACAGCCTCATTGAAGACGACTTGCAGCAGGGAACACTGCGGGCCATACCGCTTCTCGATTTTGCACCGCCCAAAGTAGACAGCTACTACATTACGCGCAGCCCCAGTACGATTCCGGCAGCACTGGAAGAGGCCCTGCAGCTCCAGCAGCCATAAGACAGCAAAAAACACGGCCCTGTCTCTGCCATCATGCGGCAAAGACAGGGCCGTGTTTGCTGCAGTTGTTCTTATCTACTCAGCGCAGGATAATAATCAGCGTCGACATGACGACAATAGAAATCAGAATATACAGGGAACTGATACAGGCAGCTACTTCAATACGCCCTTTGAGTTTGGCTGTATAATAGCAGGCCATGCCGGCTATAGGCGCAAAGGTAAGGATCACGAGAACGCGCTTGACATCCATGGAATAGTCGAGGAAAAAGTAAACTGCCGCAGCCAGAACCGCACTGCCTGCCAGGCGGACACCGATATTTTTCACGATCATCTGCAAATATTCCTTTTGCAGCGTAATTCCCAGGGCAACGCCAATCATGAGCATAGACAGAAACGTGTTGGCTGAAGCCGGAATGGTCGCCCACTGAATCACTGCATCAGGCAGTTTGACAGCACACAGGGCCAGAATAATCATGCCCATATAGGACAAAACCGGAGCCGACGAGAGAATAGACCGGGCCAGCAGAACGGGAATTCGTTCGCCTTTCTGCCCCTGAACGGCGCAGGCCAGCCCATATGCCATGCCCAGACACATAATAGAGTTGCCTGCATCAAAAATACAGACAATAAGAACGGCAGCACTGTCGAAGAAGTACGATACGAAAGGC
>NZ_CATWFF010000143.1 GCF_958350005.1 uncultured Megasphaera sp.
ATTAAATTATATTTATTATAAACAGAACATCTTGTCCTTTATAGGCCTAAAATACATTCGCATTCTTCCCTTATACTTCTTTATTCTGTCCCAAAACAAAAGTAAAACAAAAAATGCTCTGACTGCACCTATGGGCGCGGTCAGAGCACGACTCTTCTAAATCCTTATTTATACGATACAACCTGTACGCCTTCTTCGGCAATAATTGCCTGAAGGTGCTTCATGTTCTCTTCTGTCGGGGCATGAAAGGTATCTCCCTGGTACGGCAGCCCCAGCTGGGCATATTTATCTGCACCATAGGCATGATACGGCAGAAGTTCCATCATAGGCGCCTCCTGTGAAGAGGCGACGAACCGGGCTGTTGCGCGTATATTTCCCTCACTGTCATTGATTCCGGACACGACAGGAACACGGATGACAATGGGCTTGCGCCACTTGCCGACAGCTGCAATATTATGCAGAATAGGAGCATTGCTGACGCCAGTAACGCGCCGATGTGCTTCCTCATCCATGACCTTAATATCCATGAACAGAAAATCCAGTTTTTTCAGCGTCGGCGCCAGGACAGAAAGATCAAAATATCCGCTCGTCTCTATGGCCTGGTGAAGGCCCAGATCATATACAGCATCGACAAGCTCTGCCAGAAACTCCGGCTGCTGCGTACATTCGCCGCCGGAATAGGTCACGCCGCCGCCGGAACGGTGAAATACGGAAATCTGCGGTTCCAGCTGCTGCAGAATCTCCGTCACCGTATATTCCGTCACCGTATTGCGCCGGGCACCGGCCAGACAGACGGGCACGCAGTCCCCGCAGCCGATACAGCGCTGGCGGTCACCGGGCTCCTGGAAATTCCAGCTCACGCCATGCGGACAGACTTCGGTGCAGCGTCCGCACGCTATGCACCGCGATGATGCATAGAGAATACGGTTCCGCGGCACCAATCCTTCGGGATTAGCACACCACCGGCAGCGCAGAGGGCATCCGGCAAAAAAGATCGTCGTCCGGATACCGTCTCCATCGTTGACGGAATAATGCTGCAGCTGAAGAATCCGGCCTTTAGATGCCATCGTGAGCGCTCCGGCGGATAATGGAGTCCTGCAGCGTCTTGGAAAGATGAACAAACTGCGTACTGTATCCGGCTACGCGCACGAGAAGATCCTTATACTGTTCCGGATGAGCCTGTGCATCGAGGAGCGTCTTCGTTGACAGCGTATTGAACTGTACGTGGAATGCTCCCTGGTCAAAGAAGGACTGTACCATAGCAGCCAGATTGCTCCGGCCCCGCTTGGTGCTGACCAGATCGTGACTGAGCCGCATGTTGAGCAGCGTACCTCCGGAATGAATATCCTGATTCATTTTTGCACACGAATTCATGGCCGCAATAGGCGTAGATGTATCCGTACCGGCTACAGGCGATACGCCTTCGGAAATAGGCTCGCCGGCTTTGCGTCCGCACGCCGTCGCACCGATAACCCGGCCAGTGGGAATGAAGTTGGAAATCCCCATAAATGCGCTGGTAAAGGGACTTCCGTATATATCCGTATACTGATGCGTTTGTTCATAAAAATGGTTGGCAATGCGCTGGGCAATATCATCGACAAAATCGTCGTCATTTCCGTATTTGGGCGCATTCTGAGCCTGACGGCGCAGTTTTTCATAGCCTTCCCAGTTCTTGTCCATCGCATCGAGAATATCTTCCATAGTGCAGACCTTATCTTCAAAGACGAGTTTTTTAATGGCTGCCAGGCTGTTTGCCGATTCGGCCAGTCCAATACCGGTAAGAACAGGGCCAACATTGTATTTTGCACCGCCGTCTACCAGATCCTTGCCGCTTTCCAGGCAGTCTTCAAAGAGAGCCGAGAAATAAGGCCGGGGAATCATTTCCTTCTGCAGCTTCTGGGCAATGAGCGTACCTGTAACCGAAATATCGATAAGGTTGTCAAACTGTTCCATAAAGGCATGCTCTACATCTTCATAGGAGGAGAATTTCCGATCCTCATGAATGGGCAGCCCCATCTGCTTACCTGTCAGACGGCTCTTGCCGCCGTTAGTTGCGTATTCAAAGGCGCCGCTGAAATTGACGTTAACCGTACTGGTCCATTCAAAGGTCTTGCGGAAATGGGGAACGACGCAGCCGCAGTTGTTCCAGTCCCGGGCATCTTCCGTATCGTAGCCGAGGTTTTTCAGCATCTGATAACCGGTCTTATCGCTGTGAATGGCCGGGAAGCCCGTCCCCTGCGCTACCAGTTCCATGACGGCATCGACAAAGGCCCGCGGACTCTGCTGGGAAATGCGCACAGACAGGCCGGGCTGATGGGTCTTGACTTCTGCCGTCGCTTTCAGAGCCAGGTAACTCAGCTCATTCGTAGCATCTTTGCCATGGCGGTCGCTGCCGCCGACTGTCAGATTCTGGAACTGATTGTATCCGGCAAAGAAATCCGCCGTATTGGCCGAAATCGTCCATACCCATTCAGACAGTTTCAGCCAGTAGCATTCGATTAATTCCAGAATGCCGTCGTCATCATGAAGGTCGTGTGCTTTATCATACTGGTAAAAAGGATACATGTACTGATCAAACCGGCCCGGATTCAGGGACAGGGGATTTTCCATGAGAATACCGCCCAGCTGATAGAACCAGATCATCTGCAGAGCTTCCTGGAATGTCTGCGGCGGCAGTTCCGGAACACGTCGGCAAATCGAAGCGATCTGTTCCAGTTCCGCTTTGCGGATGCTGTCAACTTCTGCGGCTGCCATGGCTTCCGCCGTATCAGCATACCGATGAGCCAGCGTAATCATGCCTTCCCCGCACAGAATAACAGACTGATAAAATTCCATTTTTTTCAAATCACCAGGGCGGGATAATTTCAATGCAGCCATTTTTTCCTGGCACGTGGCAATAATGCCGCGGAACCCTTTTTTCAGCAGTACATCCTGATAATCCGGCGTAATTTCGCCAACAGACTGACGCCATTTGGAGTCAATATCGACGATGCCCGTATCGACGGCAACTTTTGCCGTTTCAGCCGGTATCTGGCTGAGATAGGCTTCTTCCAGAGATTTTCCTTTCCAGTATGGGAAAATATTTTTGCGGACATAAGCTCGCTGTTCATCGGTCATTTCATAGGGATCCTGCACACGATCCGAGAAGTGATCCATTTCCCGGTCTACCCAGGTCCAGGAAAATTCCGGCGTCAAAATACCGCACTTGCGGAATTCACCGACAGCACCGACGATGAGTTCACCGGGAAAAATAGTGACGACGAGCTGTTCACACACATCCTTAAAGGCCTGAGCACGGCGCATAATGGCGCTCTGCCCTTCCGTCTTCTTATATGACTCCGTCCAGATGCGGGCCCGGTCATAGGAAATAGCCGGTTTATTATTTACATATTCATCTTTTGCTTTCTGAATTCGTGCTGTCAACATGGAAAACCGCCTCCTCAATGCTTATACCTTTTGTGCGTTATAAAGCACATCTGATTTGACCTCACTATATCACGTACCAATACAACTGTCAATACTAATTTACGTTATTGCGCACAAGGTAATAAAAAGACTGGAAATATCCCGGTCAGGGCATAAAAAACGAACCGCCCGGCATAGTACCAAAGCGGTTCGCTCCTATATGCTGTGCGAAGAAGGAGTAATTCGCACGGATATACTTATCGTTTATTGCTGTAACGCCAGATATTCATGTCTTCTGCAGCCTGAATGAGTGCTTCCCGGAACTGGGGATGGGCGATGCTGATGAGCTTTTCCGCCCGTTCCCACGTAGACGCACCCATGAGGTTGACCATGCCGTATTCCGTAGCTACCCAATGGACCTGGGTCCGCGGATCGGTCACGATCGTTCCGTTCAGCAAAGTCGGCTTAATGCGCGATTCGTCGCGGCCCGTCTTTTTATTGTGGAACGTCGAGCGCAGGGCAATAATGCTCCGTCCGCCCTTTGAACGATAGGCCCCATCGGCAAAGTCGAGCTGACCGCCGCTGCCGCTGATGTGATGAATGCCAGAAGACTCTGACGAAACCTGGCCGAACAAATCGATATCGACGCAGTTATTGATGGAAATAAAGTTATCCAGCTGGGAAATGACAAAGGGATCGTTGACGTAATCAACAGGATAAGCCGCCAGATAGGGATTGTCATCAATCCAGTCATACATATCCTGCGAGCCCAGGGCAAAGGCCCATACCGCTTTGTCCCGGTCAATGGCTTTCTGCGTATTCGTCAGCCGGCCTTTCTGATACATGAGATAAAAGGCATCAACGAGCATTTCCGTATGCATGCCCAGGTCTTTCAGATCGGACTCGGCAATCATGGCCCCCACCGTATTGGGCAGGCCGCCGACACCGAGCTGCAGCGTCGCACCGTTGGGAATCGTCGCCACAATCATTTCAGCAATTTTCGTATCAATGTCATCGCCCGTCTTAAAGGGAATGGTCGGCATGGGAATGGTGCCGGCTTCTACAACAGCATCTACATCGGAAATATGAATGTGTTCGCCCCGGCCGCCCAGAGCACGCGGCATGGCTTCATTCACTTCGACAATGACTTTTTTCGCTTTCTTCGTAATAGCTTCATTGGCCGATATATTCAGGCCAAAATTAAAGAATCCGTTTTTATCCATAGGCGCCACCGTAATCATGGCCACGTCTACATCGAGAATGTTGCGATACATAGACGGCTTATTGCGGTAACACATGGGGATGAAATTCATGAGTCCTTTGGCGCACAGTTTGCGGTCATAGCCGCTCATGTGCCAGTTCATAGCCGTAAAAGTCTCCCGCTGCGGATCGACTTCTGCAATCTGGCGGGGTGCAAAGGAAAAGGCCATGCGCACTTTTACGTCCTGCAGTTCTTCCTTACGGGCCGCCAGGGCTTCATCCAACAAAATCGGCTGCGACGTAGCCATGCCGTAGTCTACCCAATCTCCAGAATGGATCAGCTTGACTGCTTCCTCCGGCGTTGTCAGTTTCTGGCGGTACATATCACTCCATTGAGACATTCGTAAGTCACCATACCTTTCGCACAATC
>NZ_CATWFF010000144.1 GCF_958350005.1 uncultured Megasphaera sp.
GAGTAGGTACGTATCATTGCGTCTTAGGAAGGAGTTACGCATAGTGACAAATAAAAAAATTAAATTAAAAAAACGGTCCGGTCCGGCAGCCCGCATTCACCGCGGTTTGTCCATGCCTGTTGGTCCCGGATCTGATGACAGTACGGTCAGTTTCCGCAGTCTTGCAGAACTGAAAGCCAAATATTTTGTATTTACAGGCCGCCTGCGCCGCCGTCCCTTTATTATGCGCACCCTTATTCTCATGGCGGCACAGTTTTTCTTTTCCTTTATTTTGTACAGCCGTTTTGTGGAAGCTGTGCTGATTGGCCGGCAGGATTTCGCCATTGTATTTGCCATTATTTTTCTCGTACTTACTATTCCTGTCGTATGGGCCCAGCTTTCACTGGGAATGCGCCGCTGCCATGACATGAATAAACAGGGCGCCATGTTCATTATTCCCTTTATCAGCTATATCCTCAGTTATATTTTCCCCATTGCTGCGCTGGATACGGCGGCTACGGCAGCACAGTCCATCATGGCTGTTACGTATCTGGCTTTGTTTACTGTTCGGGGAACAAATGGTGACAATGCATATGGAAAAGAACGGATGCGGTAGCATTTTCCCGATAAACAGGGTATAATAATCGGGAATCTAATGAAGCAGGGGAGACAGGGCATGAGTATACCAATGATAAAACTGAATCATATGAGCCATGCATATCAGGATGAAGAGGGAAAAACGGTTTATGCCGTTAAAGATATATCTCTGACCATTGAAAAAGGGGAATTTGTCGCCATTATCGGTACCAATGGTTCAGGAAAATCGACGCTGGCCAAGCATTTTAACGTCTTGCTGACGCCAACAGAAGGAACTTGCGAAGTATGCGGCATGCGGACGGATAACCCGGATAATATATGGAATATCCGGCAGCATGTGGGTATGGTATTTCAGAATCCAGACAATCAGATTGTTGCCGCTGTCGTGGAAGAAGACGTGGCTTTTGGACCGGAAAATCTCGGCGTTCCGTCTGAAGAAATTCGTCATCGTGTCCGTGATGCCCTGAAGCGGGTCAATATGACCATATATGCCAAGCATGGCCCGCATCTGCTGAGCGGCGGCCAGAAGCAGCGCGTGGCCATCGCCGGCATTCTGGCCATGCAGTCGCAGTGTATCGTTCTCGATGAACCGACAGCCATGCTGGATCCTGTTGGCCGAAGCGAGGTAATGGCGACGATTCGCCAGCTCAACAGTGAAGGAATTACGGTTATTATTATTACCCATTTCATGGAAGAAGCAGTCCAGGCAGATCGGGTGGTCGTCGTCAATCAGGGCCGCGTTCAGATGGATGGAACGCCGCACAGCGTTTTTTCTCATGTCCATGAACTGCTGGACATGGGGCTGGACGTACCGGCAGCTGCGGAAATTGCAGCAAAACTGCGGGAAAAAGGGGTTGCCCTGCCGGATACTATTATTACGAAAGAAGAATTGGGAGAAGCATTATGTCGATTACGTTAGAACACGTCAGCCATACGTACGGCGCAGGCTCACCGTTTGAAAAAAAAGCGCTGAATGATACGTCTGTAGAAATCCATGCTGGCGAATTCGTCGGCATTATCGGGCATACAGGTTCGGGAAAATCGACGTTTGTCCAGCTGCTGAACGGCCTGGTTCAGCCTACGGAAGGCACCGTATATGTAGACGGCACGGATATTTCACAGAAAAGTGATGCCGCTATGGCAGCCCGCCATAAAGTAGGCATGGTGTTCCAGTATCCGGAGTATCAGCTGTTTGAAGAAACCATTGCCAAGGATATTGCCTTTGGACCGCGGAATTTCGGACTCAGTGACGCAGACGTGGAAGAACGGGTGCGGGAAGCGATGGAATTCGTCGGACTGGATTACAAAACCTATGCAGACCGGTCTCCATTCCGCCTGAGCGGCGGCCAGATGCGCCGCGTGGCCATTGCCGGCGTCATTGCCATTCATCCGGACTATTTGATTCTCGATGAACCGTCAGCTGGCCTGGATCCCATAGGGCGGCGGGAAATTTTTGCTGAAATTCAGCGGTGGCATAAAGAAAAGGGGATTACGGTAATTCTCGTATCCCATAATATGGAAGATATTGCCCAAATGGCCGACCGGCTCCTTGTTTTGTCCCATGGAGATATTGTTCTGGATGGAAAACCGCTGGATATTTTTTCAACGCAGCAGGAGGCGCTTCATCAGGCCGGCGTCTCCGTGCCGCCTGTGACCGGCGTTTTGCAGTATCTTCAGCAGCAGGGGCTGCCCATTACCGATCGGGTCCATACGGCAGATGAAGGGGCCAATGTGATTTATCAATGGATAAGGGGGCTTGATCATGCTCACTGATATTACACTGGGACAGTATTTTCCCGGCACGTCGTTTCTGCATCATCTGGATCCCCGGGCCAAGATTATAGGCACGATGATTTTCATCGTAGCTATCTTTTTTGCCGATTCTCTGGCTTCATACGGCGTGGTTACCGCTTTTGTCGTGCTGAATTACATCATATCACGATTGCCGTTGAAGCTTATTCTTCGGTCACTGAAGCCACTGTGGATCATTATTATTTTTACCATGGCAATTCACGTGTTTTCTACGCCTGGCGAAGTATTGTGGCAATACGGATTTATTCATATAACGAAAGAAGGTATCTATCAGGGCAGTCTTATGACAGCCCGGCTGGTCTACCTCATCGTTTTTTCGTCACTGCTGACATATACGACATCGCCTATTGTTCTGACAGACGGTATTGAACACCTGCTCATGCCGTTTAAGCGCGTCGGCGTGCCGGCTCATGAACTGGCCATGATGATGACCATTGCCCTGCGGTTTATACCGACCTTACTGGAAGAAACGGACCGGATTATGAAAGCCCAGACGGCACGGGGGGCTAACTTTACGAGCGGCAGCCTGTGGAAGCGGGGCAAAAACATGATTCCCCTTCTCGTACCGTTGTTTGTCAGTGCCTTTCGCCGGGCCGATGAGCTGGCAACGGCCATGGAAGCCCGCTGCTATCGCGGCGGTGAAGGGCGGACGCGAATGAACGAACTGGCCTATACGTATCGCGACGGCATTGCCATGACGGCGGTCATTGTTGTTACGGTTATTCTGGCTGTCATGCGGTGGGGCCTATGAAGAAGAACATCTGCCTGACTGTTGCCTATGACGGAACGGACTTCCACGGTTTTCAGCGCCAGACGAATGCGTCGTCTGTTCAGCTGTGCATTGAGCAGGGACTGTCTGCCATTTTCCGCAGTCCCATTACTATTTACGGCGCTGCCCGGACCGATGCCGGCGTGCATGCCCGAGGTCAGGTCGTCAATTTTTATGGAGAAGGGTCCATTCCGACGGAGAAGATTCCTTATGCCATGAAAGGGTATTTGCCGCCGGAAATTGCCGTCTTGTCTGCACGGGATATGCCGGAACACTTCAGTGTCCGTCATGATAATGTGGGGAAACATTATTGTTATACTATTGATAATCAGCGCATCCACGATCCTTTTCAGCTGCGGTATGCCTGGTTTATTCGCAAGCCCCTGGATCGGCAGGCCATGCAGGCCGGTGCGGAAATCCTGCTGGGGACCCACGATTTTTCAGCCTTTGAAGGGCAGAATACGACGCCCATGAATCCAGTCAAGACCATGTACGGCATTATCCTGACCGAACGGGGCAGTCTGCTGGATATTCATGTCATTGGCGATGGCTTTCTGTATCACATGGTACGAAATATTGCCGGCGGCCTTGTCGATTTGGGGCTCCATCGCCTGGAGCCAGACGAATTTCGCCGTATTTTGGACGGCAGGGACCGAACCCAGCTCGGCGCTACGGCACCGGCCCGGGGGCTGTGTCTGGAGGAAGTGTTTTACCAGGATCAGCGTATGCAGCAGGTCCTGCAGAAACTGCAAATTGAACAGATAGGAGAGAAGCGCAAATAATGTCACGTCATATAGAGGTCATTGCGCCTGATGACCGGGATAAAATCCGCAAGATTGGCTTTGTCCATTTTATGTCTATTTCTACGTTTGCCGCATCCATGGGGTACTGCGGCATGTGCTTTGGCTGGCGAATGGCCCATGAACTGTGGGGAGTGCCGGCTGTTATTGGCGAATTTTTCGGTTTTTGTGCTCTCTTGTTTTATATACTTATTTTTTCCCGGTATTTTCATAAGTGGCGTGTTGATTCCGAAGCTGTACGGGCGGAATGGGACAGTCCGACAAAAATCAATTTTTTCGGCACCTTTAACGTGTCGACAGTGCTGCTGGCAGCTGTGCTGGCTCCCTATACGCCCACGATTGCCAGCATCTTCTGGTATGCCGGTCTGATTCTTATTATGGTATTCAGCTGGATTCTGCTTGAATACTGGCTGTACAGCCGTCAGCAGGTCGAATCTGTCACGCCGGCCTGGATTTTGGCCGTCCTGGGGCCTATTACGATTCCCATTGCCGGCAATGTCCTGCAGAATCCGGGATATCACGATATATCCATATTTTGCGTTGCCATTGGGCTGGTCACGGGCATTCCCCTGATTTTTCTCCTTTTTGCACACAGCCTGTTTGCCAAAAATATGACGGCCAATGCCGTACAGCCGAGTCTGATGATTCTCATGGCGCCTTTTGGCATGGGCTATATTACGTATACCCAGACCTTTGCGCCTGATACCTTTACGGTGCTGTTTATCAATGCCGGCATCTTTCTGTTCTGGCCTATAGCCATTAAGATTCTGTACGTCATGCGCCATTCACCGTTCTGTATGGGCTGGTGGGCCTGCAGCTTCCCTACAATGGCCTTTACGAACGGCGTTCTTCACTACAGTGTAGATCATCCCGTCCTGTGGACGAAGGGACTGGGCATATTTCTCCTGTTGTTTGGCACCTCTCTGATCCTGTATCTTTCGTTTAAAACGATCTGGGCAGCTGTCCATAAGACCCTCTGGAAGTTATACTGAGACGCGCAGCAGCGCGTCTTTTTTCTGAATATGTAGAAAAAGTTGCGCCATATAGCCTGTCAATAGGAAGAAGATATGCT
>NZ_CATWFF010000145.1 GCF_958350005.1 uncultured Megasphaera sp.
TAACAGAAAATAGATAATATATGAAAATAATGCTATACTTATTGCAAATACTGCTTTTTTTAGGGAGGAATGTGACATGCCGCAGAATGCCGGATATCTGACAGGACCGCTGAAACTGTTTTATCTGGACGATGACCAGGGCGTAACCTGTCCGTATCATTACCATGAATTCGGCAAAATCATGCTGTTTCTCCAGGGACAGGTTACGTATGATATAGAAGGGAAATCCTATCATCTGCAGCCCTACGACATTGTCATCATACCGGCAGGAATTCTGCACCGCCCCCATGCCGAGGCCGGAGTGACGTATGAACGGATCATTGCCTATATCTCGCCGGCCTATGTAAAAGAATACCAGCAGCGTCACTGCGATCTTTCCGTCATCTTCCGCCAGGCCGGAGCAGCCGTACTGCGCCAGCCTCAGGAAGCAGACAATCTGTACAGTGCCTCCTGCCGGCTGCGCCAGCTCTGCTGTCATGAAACAGATGATATGTACAGCTCGGCCTTAAAAGATACGGTATTTCTGGAGTTTCTGCTCCACCTGGCCCGTTCTGTTTCCCAGAGACGGCTGGCATCGGTAAAGACCGGGCGGGAGCATCCCAAAATTCAGCAGATTCTCGCATACATTCACGCCCACCTGACTGATGATTTATCTATTGAAACGCTGGCTCACCATACGTATCTGAGTCCGGACTACCTCATGCACATCTTCAAGGCCGAAACAGGGTACTCTCCTGGCGCCTATATTACGGCCAAGCGCCTGGCCCTGGCCCGCAGCCTGATGAGCAAGAAACTCCCCCTGACGACAGTCTGCTATGACAGCGGCTTTAAACAGTATTCGACGTTCTACCGGGCCTGGAAAAAACGGTATGGTACGTCTCCCAAATCGGGAATTCATCCGGCTCTGGACAGATATTGGGAAGAATAAAAAAACGTGCAGACACCTGACTGGGTCTGCACGTTTTACTCATATAAAAGACTTGTCCTGTTTTACAGGTATATGCCTTAATTACCGTGATCAAAGAGAGCCTGCGGTTCTGTAAATTCCAGAATGCCGTCCAAGCCGCCTTCACGGCCAATGCCGCTTTCCTTAAATCCGCCGAAAGGAGCTTCCACATCGCGGGGGCCGTCGTTAATATATACGTTGCCGGCCAGAATACGGCGGCCTACGTCCAGAGCCAGCGTCTTCGGTCCCCATACGGCAGCATTGAGGCCGTACGGCGTGTCATTGGCAATCTTCACTGCTTCTTCTACCGTATCATAAGGGATAACGCAGAGGACAGGGCCAAAAATTTCTTCCTGAGCAATAGCCATATCATTCGTCACATCTGCAAAAATAGTGGGACGAACATAATAGCCTGCATCTGGGGCATCAGGAAGTCCGCCGGCGAGAATACGGGCGCCGCCGTCAATGCCTTTCTGGATATAGCCTTTTACCGTATCATACTGATGCTGCGACGAAAGGGGCCCGATTTTTGTTTCGGCCTTCGTCGGATCGCCGACAATATATTCCGGCAGAATCTGCTTGATAAGGGTTTCAATTTTTCCTTTATCCGAACGGGGAATGAGGAGCCGCGACAAGGCCGTGCAGGTTTGTCCGGCATTGAGGAACAGGGAGTTAAAGCAGGAGCGAATGCCGCTTTCATAGTTATCCTGTTTCAGGAGAACGCACGGCGATTTGCCGCCCAGTTCCATGCTGATGCGCTTGAGTCCGGCCAGAGCCCGCTGGGCTACGCCGCTTCCGGCTTCCGTCGATCCTGTAAAGGAAATCATGTTGATAAGAGGATGATCGCACAGGGCATTGCCGATTTCACTGCCCCGGCCGGCGACGAGGTTGAATACGCCTTTCGGGAATCCGGCATGATCAAAGGCATCGGCCAGGTAATAGGCTGTCAGCGGCGTATGCTGGCTGGGCTTGAATACGACGGTGCAGCCGGCGAGAATAGCGGGAATAACTTTCTGCACAATCTGTCCCAACGGGTAGTTCCACGGCGTAATGCAGCCAATAACGCCAAGAGGACGGCGGTATACCGTCGATTTCGGCAGATATTCTACAAAAGGCGCCCGCAGGGTCAGATCCATGTACGATTCAATGCGTTCGTACTGATAGCGGACGTGATTGGCCCGGGCAAAGGTAACCGGTGCGCCCAGTTCCGATACGACGGCCTGGACAACATCGTCTTCAATACTCTGGAAATAGGACAGCATTTTCTGCATCAATTCCACTCTGGTTTTAGGCGGCGTAGCTTCCCAGGCCGGGAAAGCCTTGGCTGCTGCCTTGGCAGCTGCATCTACGTCGGCAGCATTGCCTGCCGGTACCTTGGCAAATACCGTCTTCGTTGCCGGGTTTTCCACATCAATGTATGTCTGGGACGCACTGGGCACCCAGGCGCCGTCAATATATTGCTTTGTAAAATCCATAATTCTGACTCCCTTCAATATATGATTCTGTTAAATTATCACTTCTATTGTACACTTTATAAACTACGTGAGCAAGTAAAACCATGTAAAAAAGTAAGGACAGCTCGGCGCTGCCCTTTACTTTCCTTATATAATACAGTATTTAATTTTTATTACGGTTGCGGTTGAAGTTAATCAGGCAGCCGGCTTTGACGATTTTCTTTTCATCTTCCGTCATGGGTGCAATATACAGGGAAATTTCCTGCAGCTGCGGCCCGACAATGTAGGCTTTAATATCTTTCATATCGCCTTCCAGAGCCTGGCGGACATGAGGAATATAGATATAATCGCCGACAGAGAAGGTCGGATCGCCTTCCATCTGGAACGGCAGCATCCCCCAGTTGATGACATTGGAACGATAGCGCTTCGTCGCATATTCACGGCAAATATTGGCCAGGCCGCCAAGAACGCGCTGGCAGCTGGCTGCCTGTTCACGGGCCGAACCATCGCCTGGTTTTACGCAGTAAATCATGCTGCCAATTTCCGTAGAAGCCATGTCAGCATCGGCAAAGGTTTCCTGCAGTTTGGCAAATACGTCTTTTAACTGGCTGTCTACGCCGGCCGGGCATTCTCCGGCCATGCGGGCCCGTTCAGCCTTATCGACGGCTTTTGCCCGTCCTACGTATTCCGGATCGCGGCGGGACAGCGTAAATTCAGCCAGGCCCAGGGGATTGGAACGATACGACGACGTTTCGCCAGACGGAATGAGTTCATCTGTCGTCGTTACAGGGTCCATAATCTTGGAGCATACTTTCAGCAGAATATTGTCGGAAAGGGCTTCCATGGACGGCCAGTCCTTAATATTCGGTCCATAGACGAGGGCATCCTTTTCTTCTGCCTTGCCAAATCCCTGATATACACGGGAAGCGTAAGACTGGTTATCGTAGGTATATTCCGGTTCCACATAATCATCCATATAACCTTCAGCCGACGTAAGAACGCCGCCGTTGGCAGCCGTTGCCGCAATAGAGCGGGCATCCATGAGGGCGACGGCAGAGAACTGTCCGTTCCCCGGCTTCGAACCTTCACGGTTCGGGAAGTTTCGCGTCGTATGGCGAATACTGAAGGCATTATTGGCCGGCGTATCGCCAGCACCAAAGCAGGGGCCGCAGAAAGCAGTCTTGAAAATAGCACCGGCAGCCAGTAAATCGGCAACGGCACCTTTCTTGACCAGATCCATATATACGGGCTGAGACGACGGATAGACATCGAGAGTGAAGACGCCGTCACCGCAGCTGGCATTCTTCAGAATGTGGGCAGCTGCCATGACATTGCCGTAGTTGCCGCCGGAACAGCCGGCAATGACACCCTGCTGTACATGAAGTTTTCCGTCTACAATTTTGTCGGTCAGGCTGAAATGAATATCCCGATTACTCATGCGGCTGGCAATGGTCTTTTCCGTTTCACGGAGAATATCGCCGAGATTGGCGTTCAGATCGTCAATGGTGAAGGCATTGCTCGGATGCATGGGCATGGCAATCATGGGCTTTATCTTGCTCAGGTCAACGACGATCATGCCGTCATAGTAGGCCACATCAGCCGGATTCAGTTCTTTGTAGTCATCACCGCGGCCATGCTGGGTCAGGTAGGCTTTCGTATCGTCATCAGTACGCCATACAGAAGAAAGACACGTCGTTTCCGTCGTCATGACGTCGACGCTGTTGCGGTAGTCTGTATTCATGGAAGCGACGCCAGGGCCGACAAATTCCATGATCTTATTCTTTACGTATCCATTTTTAAATACGGCGCCGACAATGGCAATGGCAATATCGTGAGGTCCTACAGCCGGACTGGGCTTGCCTGTCAGATATACGCCGATGACGCCGGGATAGGCTACGTCATAGGTATCGCACAGGAGCTGCTTAACCAGTTCGCCGCCGCCTTCGCCGACAGCAATCGTCCCGAGGGCACCATACCGGGTATGGCTGTCTGAGCCGATGATCATCTTGCCGCAGCCGGCCATTTTTTCCCGCATATACTGATGAATAACTGCAATATGAGGAGGAACGAAAATGCCGCCGTATTTTTTAGCTGCTGACAGGCCGAATACGTGATCGTCCTCGTTAATCGTACCGCCGACAGCACACAGTGAATTATGACAGTTCGTCAGCACATAAGGAAGGGGGAACTTTTCCATTCCTGAAGCCTTCGCCGTCTGAATAATGCCGACAAACGTAATATCATGCGATGCCATGGCATCAAATTTGATTTTCAGCTGATCCATGGAATCAGACGTATTATGAGCTTTCAAAATACCGTAAGCAATCGTCCCCTTGCGGGCTTCTTCCTTACAGGGTGCATGACCTGTAAGGGCTTCCACTTTCGCCGCTTCCTGCTCCGGTACGATCTGAGTGCCATGTACCAAATATACGCCGCCATCATATAATTGAATCATTACTTGCTGCCTCCTCTTACCGGCTGTACCGCCGTCCCCTCGCATATTTCTCATATATTGAAATATACGTAAATAATTTTCACAATATAAAATTTTTACTGATTCTCTACATATTATATCATAATCGTTCTTCGAATGGCTACCCTGATTC
>NZ_CATWFF010000146.1 GCF_958350005.1 uncultured Megasphaera sp.
TTATAATACAGGTATACCAACTATCGTTCATATCGTCCCACCTGACTTGTGAGGTAATTGTTATGACTATGGAAAAATGTATTTTTTATTCGGTCTGCATCATCAGTTTTGCCGGCTCTTTCTTGTCGACAGCCGTGAACATTGCCATTCCCGTCATGGCCGACGAGTTTGCTGTCCGGCCTGATACGCTGAGCTGGGTCGTCACGGCCTTTCTGATTCCCACAGCGGCCATGCTCCTGCCTATGGGCAAAGTATCCGACCTGTACGGGCGGCGCCGCACCTACGTCTATGCCCTCCTCGCCTTTGCCGGGACGACCCTGGCTGCCGCGTTTGCACCGTCTCTTCCCATCCTCATCGGCCTGCGCGTATTGCAGGGCATTGCCCTGGCGGCTGTCTACGTATCATATATGCCCCTTCTGCTGACGACGACAACCGACGCCAATCAGGGGAAAATCCTGGGCATTTGCGTTTCCCTGACCTACCTGGGCCTGTCACTGGGGCCCGTTCTGGGCGGCGTGCTAACCGAGTACTTGGGCTGGCGCTCCCTGTTTGTCGTGACCGCTGCCATGATCGCCGCTTCCTATTACTGCATCCGGCCGGTCAATCAGGAATGGTATGCCAACACTGCCCCCTTCGTCAATATCGTCAGTTCGGCCCTGTCCGTATCTGCCATTACCCTCATTCTCTGGGGCCTGTCGTCATACATGGACACAGGCCTTCCCCTCTGGGCCGGTTTAGCCTTGCTGCTTGTATTCATCGTCCATGAAAGCAAGTCCTATCACCCCCTGCTGCCGCTGTACATTTTCCGCAGCGTCACCTTTTCCATGTCCAATCTGGCCGCCCTCATTCAGTACAGTGCCACCTATGCCCTGTCCTTTCTCCTGTCCCTCTACCTGCAGGTGCTGGCTGGTCTGTCTCCGACCGTTTCGGGCCTGATTCTCCTCATTCAGCCCATCCTTATGGCCGTGTTGTCGCCGAAAGCCGGCGAATGGTCCGACCAGTACGGTTCAAGACTGATTTCGTCAGCCGGCCTCCTGCTGACAACAGCAGGCCTGATCTGCCTGGCCTGGCAGCCTGAAGCGCCGATTATCCAAATTGCCGTAATTCTGGCCCTCATCGGTACAGGATCGGCCCTGTTTGGTGCGCCTAACAACAGTGCCATTATGAGTTCCGTCAAGCCAGCCTATCACGGCATCGCCTCCAGCATGCTCGCCCTGGCCCGCAACGTCGGCCAGGCCCTGAGCATGGCCCTGGTCACGCTGGTACTATCCTGGCAGACAGCTGCCATTGTTCCCTATGCCGACGCCGTCCGCACGTCCCTGCAGCTGCTGTACGCCCTCTTTGCGGTTCTCTGCTTTCTGGCCATCTTCGCCTCCCTGGCCCGCGGCAGCCGCAGGTCCCGCACGAGGAGCGGAAAATGATGTGCTGCCTTTTCTGGTAAGGCCGGTGCCATTGTCCAAAGGTGCTATAATATAGACAGAATATGCATATCCATATGTAACTCACATCTGCAAGGAGGAATGTTCTATGAAAAAACAACTGCTTACGGCTGTCCTGACAGCCTCACTGCTCCTGTCCGGCGCAGCTGCCACACAGGCCTTTGATTTCGGTTCCCTGCTGAAAGTCGGCGGCGTCACTGTCCTAGTCGATAAGTTTGGCGGACAAATCAACGATTTTCTGAATAAACTTCTCATGAAAAACGGCGTCGGCACAGACTACGCCACCAAAGTTGTTCCTGTCCTCAGCGTCGGCTCCGGCAAGTATATCGGCGCCGTACAGGTCGTCGGCCCGACAGCACAGGTCGACAAGGTCAAGGCTGTAGGCCAGCTGGAAGGCAGTTTCAACAACATTGCCCGCGCCAAGGCCCTGATTCCGCTGGCAACGACAGATGTGACAAACCTCAGCCGTGTCCAAGGTGTCGGCGTATCGGCCATTATTGACTTAAAATTCTAATTTCTTCCCTAATCCCCCGCTGCGTGGTAGAATAAAACCATCTTTACAAAGGGGGGATTTTTTTTGAAAACCTATCAGCCTATTACGGCAGAAATTATCGATAAATTAAAAGCGATTACAGGGCCGTCCTACGTCAAAACCGACCGGGACATGCTCCTGCAGTATCAGACCGATTACGAAACGAACCCGGCCATGTTCCACGTTCCCGAAGCAGCCGTTCTTCCGGCTAATGCCCAGGAAATTGCCGCCATCGTCAAGCTGGCCAATGAATATGATTTTCCCATTACCGTCCGCGGCGGCGGCACCAGTCTGGCTGACGGCGCCATTCCGGTCTGCGGCGGCCTCGTCCTGTGCATGGACCGGCTCAACCACATTCTCGAACTCAACGAGGAAGGCATGTACATGACTGTCGAAGCCGGCGTGCGGACCGTCGATCTGCAGAATGCCGCTAAAAAAGCAGGCCTCCTCTATGCCGGCGACCCGTCCAGCGCCGAAAGCTGCCTTATTGGCGGCAACCTGGCTACCAACGCCGGCGGTCTTCGCGCTGTCCGCTACGGCGTAACGCGCCACCAGGTCTATTCTCTGGAAATGGTCACGCCTACCGGGGAAATCGTCGAATGCGGCCGCATCCTGAAAAAATGCTCCACTGGCTACGACCTGGAACAGCTCATTATCGGCAGTGAAGGAACGCTGGGCATTATTACGAAAGTCACAGTCAAGCTGATTCCGCTGCCGCCATACCGCTTCGACGTACTGGCCATTTATACGGACCCGAAGAAAGCCCTGTACATGGTGCCTAAGCTGCTCAAGGCCGGCATCGACCCGACGAGCGTCGAATACATGGACAACTCCTATGTCCGCGATACTGCCGATTACTGCAAGTACTCGGACATGCCCCATTACGAAGACGGCATTTACGTCATCATTACGGTGGAAACCTTCCGGGAAGATGAACTGGATGCCAAGATGGACTCAGTCTGCACGATCTGCGAAGAATCGGGCGCCGTCGAAGTACTGGAAGCAGATGCCCGCATCTGGAACATGCGCCGCAACGTCCAGACGTCGTGCGAAATGGTCAGCAAAGTCTTCCTTACAGACGACGTTGTCGTGCCGGTCCACAAAATTGCCGGCACCATTGAAAAAATCATGGAAATCGGCAAAAACTATCCGTTCCAGGTCAAAATCAACGCCCACATTGGCGACGGCAACCTGCACATTGTCCTGTGCAAAATGGACATGAGTGACGAAGAATGGAATAAGAATGTCGAAGAATTTCACCAGCAGGTCTATGCCTATGCCTACAGTGTCGGCGGCCGCTTGGCCGGTGAACACGGCATTGGCGCCAAGAAGCTGAAATACATGGAAGAATTTACACCTGATGGAGAACTCAATATCATGAAAACCATCAAGCGAGCCATGGACCCCAAACTGATCCTGAATCCGGGCAAACTCATTGACGCTTAATTGCCGTAACATCTGTCTTACAGTTCTATATCTATGTACCGGTGCAGTCCGTTTGCATCGTATAAAAGGGAGGCTTCTATTCTATGGCTTTACAAGAATTTACTTTTGCTATTGGCAATACGACCCAGACTGTGTCTCTGCCGACGGAACACATTTCCGACGTTATGGAAGGGAAGCATATTCCCCCTGTCGACGTAAAAGAAGCCACCATTGACTGCATGCGCCACCCTATTGGCAGTGCGCCCCTGCAGGATAAAGTCCAGTCTGGCGACAAGGTCTGCCTGGTCGTTGCCGATGTAACCCGCTCATGGAACCGGTCCCACGAATTTATCCGCTATATTCTCGATGAGCTCAACCTGGGCGGCGTGCCGGACAAGGATATATACATTGTCTTTGCCCAGGGCTCGCACCGCCCGCAGACACCGGAAGAAGACGAAATCGTCTGCGGAAAAGACGTGCTGGACCGTGTCCGGACCTATCAGCACGACTGCCAGGATCCGACACTCGTCGATTTTGGCACGACGACCATGGGAACGCCCCTGAAGCTGAACAGGCACGTCGTCGACGCCGATAAGGTCATCCTCATCGACGGTATTACGACCCACCTTTTTGCCGGATTTGGCGGCGGCCGCAAGCTCATTCTCCCTGGTGTGGCCGGGTATGAAACGATTCAGCGCAATCACTGCCATGCCTTAGCCGAAAAGGTGGGCGGTGGCATCAATCCCCATACCCGTTCGCTCCTCATCGATCACAATCCCCTAAACGACGACATGGTCGAAGCGTGCCGGAAAATCAATCCCTGCTTTCTCGTCCACTCCGTCATCAACGCCGACGGCAAAATCTGCCGCATGGTCGGCGGCGACTGGTATGAAGCATGGCGTAAAGGGACGGAAGCAGTCTTCGATATTCAGCGCGTTCCTATGAAGCAGAAAGCCGACGTCGTCTTTGCCTGCGCCGGCGGCTATCCCAGCGACGTCAGCCTGTATCAGGGCAGCAAGTGCTATGACCCGGCAGACATGGCCGTCAAAGACGGCGGCATCGTCATTGCCATTATGGAAGCGCGGGACATGAAAGAACCGGCTGCCTACATGGGAAGTTTCAAATACGACACCATGGAAGACATGGAAACGGCACTGCGCAAAGAATTCACCATTCCTTTCTTCGTGGCCTATAACCTGTTCTGCCTGGCTCACCGCTGCACGGTCATCCTCGTCACGCTGCCCCGCAACTTCGACGATATTCGCCGGACCGGACAGATTCCCGTTGCCACTGTTGCCGAAGCGTGGGACCTGGCTCAGAAAAAGCTGCAGGAACAGGGAAAAACAGACTACACCATCAACATCATGCCTCACTGCACGAAAGTCGTGCCAGTACTGCAGCAGTAAAACTTCACGTACACGCAAAAAAGACAGGCCAGAGCCTGTCTTTTTTGATATGCGAAATACCTTAATATACTTGCGGAGAAATGGTCCGCACCTCACAGCTGATTCTAACGATATGAGGAATACACGGCCCGTTCGGAAATGACCTGATCCAGCTGTACATCATGGGCCTCCACAGGAATACTTGA
>NZ_CATWFF010000147.1 GCF_958350005.1 uncultured Megasphaera sp.
GACTTCTTCCCATCGTTTCAGCACCTGCTAATCAATGTCCCGAAAGCTTATCGAGGATAGTAAAATAGATACGCAGGGGCATCTGTGATTCTGCTTTGATTATATTGAATTTCACCGCTGCTGACAAGAGCTGCCTTGGCTAAATCGGTGTATTTCGCCACAAAAAAAGGACCTCCCAATTGTCAGATAGTTGGTCTGACAATTGGGAGGTCAGCACAGCCTGCATCAGCTTGTGTATCAGCCGCCTGGTGCTTAGCGGTTTTTATATCCCTTATAGTCTTTCAGCTTCGTGTTGTCTTCAAGTACTTGTTTTACGGACTTGCCCTGATTGAGCTGATCCACAGCAGCCTGTCCTTTGTCGGAGAGGCCTTTTGCTTCTTTCTTGCCTACTTGCTGCGTCTTGTCATCAGCCCAGAAGGAACCTTTTGTTTCATTACGGCCCTGGAGCAAGTAGAGCGTATCGCCACTCTTGGCTGCTTCCTTGATGCCAATATGATGTTCTTTCTGCCACGTTGCAATCCCTGCCGTCAAGGCTGCATCATCGGTACGTGTACGGTTGACTACGAGAACGACTTTGGTATCTTTATATTCCGTCGCAAAGTTGAAGTCCCCCTGCGAATCCATGGCGCCGAATACCGGTCCCCGTCCATTGTAGAGCGGGCGGATGACCTTGTCTACTGTATCTGCTTTGCCTGCGCCCTGGGTCTGTGCATGGTATGCATAGTCATAACTGTTGATATATCTTCCCTGAGCATCCTTGTTGTTGGTCATGGCTACAATGCCTTTGACGCCTGGAATCTTGAAGTAATCGACGGCTGCACGGATGACATCGAGAGGCGAAGCCGAGCAGATCCACGGGTCAATGCCGTTCTGGCTCAGTGCACTGTACAGTTCTTTCATTTCCGGCGTTACTGTGACGCCGAGTTTATACGAGACGCTGACCGGACCGGCAGCAGAAGTCAGATCTTTGGGGCCGGCATAGGATCCTTTGGTCCACGTTTGTCCTTTCTGAGGATCGCCGTAGTAGGTATCGCATTTTATGGCCAGGTTGTATACCTGATCCTGGGTCATGCCTGTAAACCAGTACGTTACCCACGGATACGACACGGAAGCATCCATCGTATCGCCAATAGCGTCGTAGAGCCAGCGCATTTTAGAAGTAAATTCCTTAAAATCTGCACTGTTCTTTACTTCTGCCGGAAGCTCGGAGCCATTCGTCGTGACGACGCCTTTGTTATAGAGGTTGGCATAGGCCTGCGAAGCGTCGGCAATGGCGTCGCTGATGCGTACAGCCTTGCCTGAACCATCGTCGGCACCGTAGGTGAGATTCAGTTTATCTGCCGGAATGCCCGTCTTGAGGACGTCGCTCATCTGATTGGGCGCAATGGCAAAGGCCAGGTGATCGAGCTGCCAGATCATCAGCTGTTCTTCCATATCGAGAATAGAAGTCGTATTGTCAAAATCGAAGATAGCATATGCGTGATTCGTCGGATCGTACGACGGGGAAGACGTGCCGTACGTGGCAATAAATTCATTAAGCTGTTTCTTGACCGTCGGGTCCCAGTTTGTACTCTTTATGTATTCCGGTGCTACAGTCTGCGATGCTGCAATTGTCGCAGGCGCAGTGACATCTGCTGCCCAGGTCGGCGCAGCCTGTACCGTTGCAAAGATGGTGGCGGCACACACTGCTGCGGCTGTCGCTCTAAGCCATTTACGTGCTCCTATGGTGTTATTCAATCAAAAACACTCCTTTCCATATCTTTTATTACTATAATCAGTTTATATGTATACTGCATATACGTCCTGTAAAACTTATGTAATAAAAGACAGAAAGGTTTTACTCCCTTCTGCCGGCGATGAAACAATGACGTAAACGGCATGCCAATAAAAAAGGCCACGCCGCCATGGCATGACCTTGTACTCATTATTCTGTTTTCATCATTCCTTCTGCCCGATTACCGCCCCAGCCAGCTGTACGGCTCAGGGCAGCTCCTGTATTCTTCCTTACATCTTTACGCCGTTGGGCACGAAGCTGCGGGCCATGTGGTTGATAATGGCCGTGTATTTATCCTTTTGTTCTGTTGGGTATACGACGGAAAAGGCCGTATAGGTCTGATTCTTTTCGTTAATGTACAGTTCATGGTAGTAGGACTGCTTACCGTTGGTCCAGCCAATGGCATAGCTGTTTTTCGTGCGAATATTGGTCGTCAGTTCCGGTGAGCCGTTGACGCCAATGTCCATGTTGCACAGTTCATCGGCTGTGAAATTCAGCGTGTTTTTAGCGGCATAGGTCATGAAAACAGCCTTGTCCTTGGGGTCCTGGAAATAGCAGCCATCCCCTTCTGCCGTCATATCTGCCTGAGTTGCTGCCTTGGGGATGTCGATGACGTAGCCGTACTTGTCGTTATAATACTGGTAGTAGCCGTTGTCCTTGGTCTTGAGGACCTGTACAGATTCTACGCTGTCCTTGTTGGCACTCTTAATAGACACCGTTTCCGGCGCAGCCAGGGCAGTCGAAGCGGCCAGGCAGGTAATCCCGGCCATGATCAGGGCGATTCGTTTTATATTCATCATGCAATTCCACTCCTTTATGTACGAGGTTTTCCGGCACAGAGCCGCACGCAGTACTACGTGGCACCTCTTTCCTATGCAAACATAGCAGATGCCCAACTGCTGCATCTGCTATGTATTATATCACAGGTAATTTTTTAAATACAAGAACAACCCCTGCTGTCAAGCAAGGTGTTACCAAACTGTAACATGTGGCTACGACAGTTTTTTAATATCCCCTACGGGACGGATAAGGCTGAATACCAACGTCAGTAAGTGCATGCGGTTGTCCTTGACTTCCGGATTTTCATGCATAACCAGGACATTGTCGAGGAACTTGTTGATCGCATCTACCCCTTCGGACAACACGTCAACTACGCCGGCATAATCATAGACAGCGTATTTCTGCGGCAGCGTGACCGCCATGGCCTGGCAGGCGCTGTACAGAGCCTTTTCTTCTTCTGTTTCAAACAGTTCGGGACGGACGTCTGTATCTTCTGCATCTTTGACCATATTGCCTACGCGGGTAAAGGCCTGGAGGAGCGTATCCTGGCTCATAAACTGAGAATCTGTCAGTGCCTGCGCCCGTTTATCCATTTCGGCAGCGTTGAGCGTGTCTGCAGCCAGGACGCAGTCGATAATATGGTAATCAACGCCTTTATCCTGGAAAATGTTTTTCAGGCGCAGCAGGAAATAGTCGCTGAGCTGAGCCATAATGGTCCCCTTCTTATCGTCGTCCACATCGAGGAGCTGCAGAATGAAGGCAAATACTTCGTGGCAGTTCAGGTTCCAGCCGGCATCCATGAGGATGTTCAGGACGCCAATGGTCTGACGGCGCAGAGCAAAGGGGTCCTGCGAGCCTGTCGGAATGAATCCCTGGCTGAACATGCCCGTAATGGTATCGAATTTATCAGCCAGTCCCAGGACTTTGCCCATCGTCGTCTGAGGCAGTACATCGCCGGCAAAGCGCGGCTGGTACTGTTCTGTAATGGCTTCGGCAACGTCCGGATTTTCTCCGTCAATGAGGGCATATTCTTTGCCCATAACGCCCTGGAGTTCTGTAAATTCCATGACCATCTGCGTGGCCAGATCGGCTTTGGCCAGCAGAGATGCCCGTTTCAGGAGATCTTCATCGAGGCCGAGATCGAGCTTCTGGTTCAGGAATACCGTAATCTGCTGGAGGCGCAGGGCTTTGTCATAGAGCGTGCCCAGTCCGTCCTGGAAGACGATTTTCTTCAGTTTTTCCACGTAATCGACGAGGGGCTTCTTCTTATCTTCTTCAAAGAAGAACTTCGCATCGTCCAGACGGGCCCGCAGAACCCGTTCGTTGCCGTGCTGTACCGTTTCCAGATGGTAGTCGTCGCCGTTGCGGACCGTCAGGAACAGATTCATGAGCTTGCCGTCAGCATCGCGCATGGGGAAATAGCGCTGATGATCCTTCATGGGCGTAATAATAGCCGCTTCCGGCAGTTTCAGGAAATCCCGGTCAAATTCGCCGCACAGAGCTGTCGGATATTCGACGAGGTAGACAACTTCTTCCAGCAGATCGTCGTCCATGATGATGGTGCCGCCTTTTTCATCGGCCAGTTTCTGCAGTCCTGCCAGAATCATCTGTTTCCGTTCTTCCGGATCGACAATGAGGAAATGGGCTTTCGCCGTTTCTTCGTATGCTGCCGGCGAAGGGATTTCAAAATCTCCCGTACCGAGGAACCGATGGCCCCGGCTGACATTGCCAGACGTAACGCCGGCAATGGTAAAGGGAACAACGTCGCTGCCAAAGAGGGCGACAATCCAGCGGATAGGCCGGACGAAGTGGAAGTCCAGAGAGCCCCAGTGCATGCTCTTCGGGAAGGAAAGGCCCGTAATAATCCCTTTCAGCAGATCCGGCAGAAGCGATGCCGTATCGGCGCCTACGCTGGTAACGTTGGCATATACGTAGCCGTCTTCGACAACCAGGTCTTCGACGGCAATCTTCTGGCCCCGTGCAAAGCCCATGGCAGCTTTCGTCGGCTTGCCGTCGGCGTCATAGGCGATCTTGACAGCCGGGCCCTTGTGTTTGGACGATACGTCAGCCTGTTTTTCTGCTGCCCCCGTTACGATAAGGGCAATGCGGCGCGGCGTGCCGACAGTGCGAATGCCTTCATAGGAAATGTGGGCATCTGTCAGTTCCCGTTCGGCCAGATCGTGGACCTGGGACAGAATAGACGGCATATAATGAGCCGGAATTTCTTCGGCGCCAATTTCAAGTAATACATCTTTGCTCATTTAGTGTTCCTCCTTTTTCAGCATGGGGAAGCCCAATTTTTCCCGCTGTTCCAAGTATGCCTTTGCGCAGGCCCGGGCCATGTTGCGGACGCGGCCAATGAAGGCGGCCCGTTCGCTGACGCTGATGGCGCCGCGGGCGTCGAGCAGGTTAAACG
>NZ_CATWFF010000148.1 GCF_958350005.1 uncultured Megasphaera sp.
GTATATATTTGGGGATAATGCCGTATTGTTTACACAGGCGATACATAGTTGCTCTGCTTACCCCCATCTGTGCAGCCGCTGCCGCTACATGTCCCTGACACTGCTGCAGCGCCTGCAGACACAATTCTTTTTCATCTGGCACGGCTACAGCTGCCGGGGAAAGGGTCTGTTCATTTCTTGGTTCAGGGGATGCCGCTGGAGAAATTGTTTTTTCATCAAGGACATAGTACAAATCACCGGCGGAAATCGTATCATGTCCGCTTATATAAAAGGCCCGTTCTATACTGTTCTGTAATTCACGTACATTTCCTGGCCAGTCATACTGCTTTAATGCTTCCAGTGCAGAAAGGGTCAGTGTTTTTTTCTGAGAAGGATATCGCTGATTAAACCGTTCCAAAAAAAGTCTGGCACAGTATGCAATATCATCAGGCCGTTCCCTCAGGGGCGGAATATCCAGCTTCAGGACATTCAGGCGATAATACAAATCACCACGGAATGCACCCATCCTGACCTGGCGCTTCAAGTTTCGGTTCGTCGCCGCAATGACCCGTACATCGAGCTTTTTTTCTTTTTTCCCGCCAAGGCGGCGTATAGTCAGGGTCTCTACGGCCCGCAGCAGCTTAGCCTGAAACTCCATGGGCATTTCACCAATTTCATCCAGAAACAGCGTACCGTGATCGGCCAGTTCAAATTTACCGGGATTTCCTTCTTTCAGCGCTCCCGTAAAGGCGCCCCGTTCATAGCCAAATAACTCGCTTTCAATCAGATCCCGCGGCAGAGATGCACAGTTGACAGCCACAAAAGGGCCATTTTTCCGGGCACTGCCATGGTGAATAGCCTGGGCAAATAATTCTTTTCCCGTGCCGCTTTCTCCTTCTATGAGCACGCTTCCATCGTACTGTGCATACTGCCGTGCCTGGCTGACGACCTGCTTCATTACCGGATCGGCAGCAAAAATATCATCAAAGGTATAGCGGGCCTGATTGCCGGACATGCGGTTTACAGAACGGAGAATATGCTCCTGTTTCCGCAGAATAAGCGTAATTGCCCGACCTACGGTCTCAGCAGTACAGGAAACGGCCGCACTGAACTGCTGCGCCTGGCCGCCGGCATGCCAGGTTATATCATCGACATACAGGGGACCATCGTCGTATTCCCGGTGCAAAATACCGTCCCAATCGAGTTCAGGAAGGAGAGTGCGAATATCCACGGTCCTCATTGATTCACTCGACAGTCCCAGTTCCGTCCGGGCCATGCGGTTTGCCCAGCGAAGCTGAAGCTGTTCATTTACAATAAAAACAGCTTCCTGCAGGCCATCAGCAGCTGCGCGAGTAAGCTGGGTCTGAAAGTAATTGGCCAGCATGCGTTCCATACTGTACGCGCCGGCGACGACCAGGGCCAGCGTATGGGGATGGGCATCTTCCACATTGCCTGACAAATCCAGACTGCCAATGACTTTACCGCTTATACCGTGAATGGGCGCTGCCGAACAGGTCCAGCTGTGCTGAGAAAAGCAGTAGTGTTCCGCACCGTTCATCTGAATAGGCGTATCGTATTCCAGTGCAATGCCCGGCGCATTGCTGCCGACGCCTTTATTGCTCCAAATGGCTCCGTTGCGGAGCAGAATATTTTCTGACCGCTCCAAAATAGCATCGTCGCCGATAATATGAAGGACATACCCGTCTGCATCAGTCAGAGCCAGCAAAAAATGGGACTCTCGAATAATCGAGTAGACACTGTCCATAATCGGTACTGCAATTTGCAGCAGCACCTTGTTTTTTTCTATAATGCGCTGAAACACCTCTGGCGGCACTGGTGTACCGCCGCTGCAATAGGGATCGACTCCCAATTTCCGGCATTTGGCCCAAGACTGAGCCACAACGGGCTGCAAGCGGTCATCCAGGGTTCCATCGGTCATAAAGCGAGTCCATATTTCCTTCGCCGTCCGTTCATCCATAGCCGTAACCTCCTCAAAAAAACAGGTATTATACTTTGTATAATACCTGTTACAGCGCACATATTCAATATATAGAGGCTAAGATACTTGCTGCCGCGGCCGGCGTATACAGAAAAGCAGCACCCCTGCAACGACAGCCAGCCCAATCATAATCACAAACGCCGTCAGCGGTTTCCCGCTGGCACATAGCGGGCCGGCATAGGAAGCGATGATAAGATTTAAATTGGTAACGCTGAAATTCAGGGCATAATGAGTACGGCCGAAGAAGAAAGCCGTAAAAGCCGAGTTGGTCGGCGTTACACCGCCATAGGACAGGCCAATAAGAACGAAAGCCAACAGGAGCACCGGCGTCTGCCTCGTCATGTCGGCGGCAATAAATGCCAGCCCTGCTGCCAGGACAAGGATGGTCACGAACGCCATGGTCCGCCTGTATCCCTGACTGTCAAAGCACTGTCCAAAGAGAATGCGGCCGACGCCATTGGCAATGGACACGACACCAGCTAATGCCGCTGCTTCCGCCAGATTGCCGCCGGAAAATTCGCCGGCATATCCTGCAGAAATATTGATAATTGCCAGCCCTGCTGCACTCAGTACAGCTGCCCAGGCGAAGTAGAGCCAGAAATTACGGCGGCAAATCATAGCCGTTGGCTGCAGGTCTTCTACGGACTGTTTAGCTGCTGCCATGTGCCCGCTCATATGCTGCAGGAATGCAGCCGGCGCTGCCTTCAGGATGAATGCCCCGGCCAGAACGACAAAGCCAAATGCGACAGCTATGCAGAGAAACGTCGTCCGCCAGCCAACCAGTTCAATACACGCAGCCGCTGCCATGCCAAGAATCATGGCGCCCAGTCCAAATCCCATGAGAGATATGCCAGATACGAGCCCTGTCCGATCAGGAAACCACTTCACAGCCGTACTGATAGCGCCATTATATCCCAGGCCGACGCCAAAGCCGCACAAGCCGCCATACGTTACATAGATTTCCCACAGCGAACTGGCCTGTGACGCCAGCCCAAAGCCACTGGCCAAACAGACCGCGCAGGCAATCAGGGTCGTACGCACGCCTCTGTGCGCGGTCAGAATGCCTGACGCCACGCCGCCGAAGCAAAACATCATCATGGAAATGGAAAAGGTAACAGATGTTTCTGTACTGGACCAGCCAAACTCCCGTTCCAAAGGGATGCGAAAAATAGACCAGGCATAAATTAATCCCAGGCACAGCAGCAGAATAACCGCTGTGCCCAGATACATCCAGCGCAGCCGCAGCTGCCGTTGAAAGGTCGCTGTCATAGGGCCCTCCATATGAAAAAAATGATATGCAAACACCTATACACGCAGATATGACAGGAAAATGGCTTACCGCTTGTTGCTGCGGCGCCAGATACGCTGCTGCTCTGCCGCCTGAATGAGGTCTTCCCGGAACTCTGGATGAGCAAGGCCAATAATGGCTTCGGCCCGCTGCCACGTCGTAAGGCCCGACAGATTGGCTACGCCGTATTCCGTTACCATATAAGGAGCCTGCGTCCGCGGCGTCGTAATAATATCGCCTTCTGTAAATTTAGGCAGAATATGAGAATGGCGGACGCCCTTTGCATCGACGTGCATGGACGGCATGGCCAGAAAGGCCTGTCCATGAGGAGCCGCATAGGCACCGGTTACGAAATCCAACTGGCCGCCAGTACCGCTGATATGCCGCGTCCCGGCCGATTCCGAACAGATCTGGCCATACAAATCCATGGCGATGCAGCTGTTGATGGACACGAAGTCATCGAGCTGGCGAATCGTTTCCGGATTATTGACATAGTACATGGGCGCCGACAGAATATCCAGATTATGATCCAGAAATTCATACAGCTCTTTGGAACCCATACAGATGGAAAAGACGCCTTTCCCGCGCTGAAGCTTCTTTTTCTTATTCGTAATCTTGCCGGCTTTATACAAATTCAGGTAGCCGTCGCTCATGAGCTCTGTATGCATACCCAGGTCCTTCAGATCCGATTCGGCAATAAGTACGCCCAGAGCATTGGGCATGCCGCCAATGCCGAGCTGCAGCGTCATGCCGTCATGGAGATAGGGAAAAATCTGGGCGGCAATTTGCTTGTCAATCTCGCTGGCCGGGCGGTTGGGCATGACATTCAGCGGCTCCTGGCTTTCGACGATGCAGTCAACGTCGGAAACGTGAATATGATCGTTGGCCATGCCGTAAATAACCGGCATTTGTTCATTGACTTCGACAATAATCGTATCGGCTGCATCGAGCATTTCCTGCTGGCAGCAGTTCGTCAGGCCATAGGAAAAGTTGCCATGTTTATCCATGGGCGCTACTGTAATCATGGCCACGTTAACCGGGGCAAAGCCTTTGGTGTAATAAGAGCCACAGTTACGAAACAGCATGGGCGCATAATAGGCCCGTCCCTGGTCGACATATTTGCGGTCGATGCCAGAACAATGCCACAGATTATACGTAAAGGTCTCATTGTGCGGATCTGCTTCCAGGACCTGAACAGGCTTACAGGAAATAGCGTTGCGCACCTTAATATCGCTGAGCTCATTTTTGCGTCTGGCCAAAGCCGCATCCAGGGCCGACGGATAGGAACAGCTCTGACTGAAATCTACCCAGTCTCCCGATTTTACCAGCTGCACTGCCTGGTCGGCAGTACAGCACTTTTTCTGATACTCGTCATATACAGTCATAACACTCTCCTCTTTCTGGCTACTGCTGATACTGGTTCCAAAGAGCACGGAAAGCCGTAAAGGAACGGCGGATCATATCCGGATCTACACAGTAAGACACGCGGACGTATCCAGGACAACCAAAACTGTCAGCCGGCACGATGAGCAGATTCATGGCCTTCGCTTTTTCAGCAAATGCCTTGGCATCACTTTCCGGCGACTTGACAAACAGATAAAAGGCCCCGCTCGGATACACACAGTGATAGCCTATTTCCGTAAGTCCATTATACAATAGCCTGCGGTTATCATCATAGAGCTTCATGTCCGATGTCTGTCCCA
>NZ_CATWFF010000149.1 GCF_958350005.1 uncultured Megasphaera sp.
AGCGGCTGGGTACGGAAAACGTGGACCACATCGAAATCATTCAGGGCGCAGCCAGTGCCAAGTACGGCTCGGACGCCATTGGCGGCGTCATCAACGTCGTGACCAAGAAGGCGGCCAAGACGCCGGGCCTGCAGGTCAATGCCGAAGGACGGCGGACGAAAGGGGACGGCGATCTGTTCCCCTATCAGAACTTCTTCCTCCGTGCCGATTCGGGGCAGGTCGGCAAGGCCCGGTTCAGCGTGTACGGCAGCAAGCGGGAAATCCTGCCCGTGTACAGTACGACATCCTTTTCCGGATTCCTTGGCGATCCCATGGATGGAGCGGGCGATGCGCAGCAGGGCGGCCGCAGCATACGCAATTCCCTGCGTTATTACGGCGACATTAAAAACATCGGTTTTATGGGCTCTGTCGATCTGAACGACCGAAACACCATCGACTTCAGCATGGATAAAACCAGTGAAGATATGGAACGATATGTCAAGCACGGCAATGACGCCGGGATTCCGCAGATTCATTACAAGCGCGATGTAGACCGCAATACGTACCGTTTGTCTTATAAAGGCAACAACGGCGGCAGCACAGACTGGCACGTAGACGTCAATTATGCCAAGATGAACGAAGACGATATTACGCTGACCAATTACTATGCCAACGATTCGCTGACCGGTCACAATACGCTGAACTACGTCGATGACCTGGAACACAAACAGTGGAATGTCAGTGCGTCCGCCAATACACAGCTGAACGATGATCATTTGCTGACCTATGGATTTGGTTATACGAAGGAAACGGGGGAAGGGAGCCGTCTCAAGAGCGCTCCGGAAACGACGACCCGCTATATTGATCCCTGGGATTATGATAAGAACCTGATCGATGAGAAAAATATGTTCGGAACCAGTGTCTGGCCGGCTTCGACGATTCACGATTATGCCATCAAATACGTCAACGGCATACCGCAGATCGACTGGGACAAGGAACACTATGGCGATGTAAAACCTATCTTTACGTACGAAGATTATCAGGATTTGAAAAAATTGGGCATAGATGGACTCACGACAACGCAGAAAACCAATCTGCATACCTTCGTGGCCCAAATGGCCAGTGACGCGCGTAATAGTCAGAATATGATGTTAGAATACTGGAAAGCTGGACAAATTGATGATGCTTACATGGTGGCGAAATATTATGAACCACCTATGAAAAATGATCCTATTCGTGGCCCGTTGATGAATTTATCCTTTAATGGCCAGACCTACGGCGATTCGTCATACCGGGATAACCGGATTACCAGCGGCAGAGCAGAGATCAAGAAACACCACTTCTACATCGGCGATACGTGGCAGGTCAATGACGACACGATTCTTTCGCCGCTGCTTCGCCTGGATCACAGTGACCTCTTTGGAACCAATGCGACTTTTAACCTGGGTCTGACCCATAATCTGGGCGGCAATCAGCATCGCCGCTTTAAAGCCAACGTCGGCACTGGCTATACGGAACCAGGCATGGGGGAACTCTACTATAACTGGGAAATGTACAGCGGTACCCCTGTCGGGGAAGCCATTGGCAAGCTGGGCTATTACTGGATTGGCAATCCCGATCTGAAGCCGGAAAAATCAGTCAACTTCGACATCGGCATTGAAGGGGAAAACGGCAATACGTCGGCACGGCTTAACGTATTCCACAATAAAATCGATGACTACATGACGACGTACTTTACAGGCGAAATTATGGATTTCCATCCTGGCGCCAGTACGCTTAAATTTATTCAGCCGCCTGATATGATTTACAGCTTTAAAAATATTGGCGAAGCCGAAATCACCGGCGTCGAAGCGGAAATCAACCATCGCTTCAATAAACACTGGAGCGGCAAGCTGGGTTATACGTACCTACACGCCGTCAACAAGAGTGATCCCGATATGCCGGACCAGCTCCTGGACAAGCCTCAGCATAAGGTGGATATTGGCGTGACCTATGAAAATGCCGGCTGGACGGCATCTCTGTGGGGTGATTACTACATTCATATGCTGGACAGCAATGCCATCAGCAATAACGGCAACTATATGGAATCCGATGACCATACGGTTCATTATTTCTTCAAAGACAAGTCGGACTGGACGTATCAGAAGAAGACCTTCGGCCTGTGGAATTTCCTCCTGTCCAAACAGATCGACAAGGATTCGACCGTCTATGTAGGCGTAGATAATTTGTTTAACCACCGCGACGACGATCAGGCCTTTATGGAACGGGTCTACAAGTTCGGCGTAAACCTGAAATTTGGTCCTGGCGGCGAAACGCTGGAAAAAGAGCTGGATAAGGCTGCCGGCAAGGCTGTCGTCGAAGATACGACGAAGCCGCTGGATACGGACTGGTTCATTCAGAAGCCCTTTGATACGGAAAAAGAACCAGGCGTCGAAGTCATTGGCGATTACCGGGCCCGCTGGAATTCCTTTACCGGTGAAATCAAAGCGTCCGAAGCCCGGGTGACGCCGACAGCCAGCGTCGGTTCAGCCTATAAGAACTACCTGGAAAAAGCAGAACACGGTTTTGAACAGCGCCTGCGCCTGGGCCTGGACGCCCGCATTGGTGAAAACACAAATGTGAAAATTCTCGGCAGTGCCTCCGGCATGACCGGCGTCGACACGATGCACGACGTCAGCGACTCAAAGGGACTGAATCACCAGCGCCTGGACAACATAGATATTACGCAGCATGCAAACAAATGGGACTTTTCCATAGGACGCCTGACCGAACCCATGGGCGTGACGGGCTACTGGTTTGGCAAGGAATACGACGGCGCCCGGGCCGTATGGACCAGCGGCAATACCCAGGTCCGCCTGGGCTACGGTGACTTCAGTGTCTCTACAGGCATTACAGATTCGGCCTATACCCATGCCACGCGGACTACCTTCCAGA
This sequence comes from uncultured Megasphaera sp., assembly GCF_958350005.1. GTDB lineage: Bacteria > Bacillota > Negativicutes > Veillonellales > Megasphaeraceae > Megasphaera. Next base: position 2,914 of record NZ_CATWFF010000149.1, read on the forward strand.
AATACGTAACAAAAGATGAATGGCTGGGATTTGCTCCGACTGACGATGTTAATCATGGTAATGATAAACAGGGATACTGGAACGGTGAACTAGCTAGTGATGGCTATGAAGGCTTATATCAGAAACTGCAGAAAGCGACCTCCCTGGCAGAAGAAAAACAGATTATCGACTCGTATCTGCAGGTACTGAAAGAAAAAGATACAGCCCAGTACGAAACTCTGCAGACTGCCTTGTCCGAGCCCGTTGCTGTGACATTGAACAATACCTTTGCCTGGCAGAAGATTACCGTGTACAGTGCAGACGGCAGTACGGTTGTTGGCACATACTTGTCGCCTGTTGAACTGTCGGCTGACAAGAACATTACGTACGGGCAGCTCTTTGATCAGGCCTATCTGGAAACGGTAGGTACTGAAGTATGGCAGAACGCAGCGCCATCATTTGAACAAAATAGTACCATAGCGGAGAAGACAGAACTTGTTGTACCTGGCATTGACTATAGTGAGGAATACGTTCTTCCTGGCGGAACTTATCAGTATACATCGGAATTCTATGGATATGGCAAGTACACCGGCAGCGAAAGCCTTTATGAACTAGGGGGCAACAGTTATAAAGTATTGGACTTCAAAGAGGACATCATACAGAAGTTAACTCCTGAAGAAGCGCAGAAGCAGGCTGTACAGTCTATGTGGGACAAGTCCCTGCAGCAGCAGTACGCTACCTATTCTTATTCCAACGATGGCGGTGTAGCATGGATTCGTAAAGATCGCTATGATCTGCACAGCTCCCTGAGCCAGAATGCAGTGAAAGTGTTGAAGCTTGTGTATAATAACTGGCGTCTTGGTGAGGAGCTGTCTGATTTTACCGAAACCTTGCCGTTTCTGGGATTGGGAACGTTTATGGGGACCGTCATCGTACAGGATCAGATTCCGTCTATTGAACGGGCGGCCTTTGTCCAGGCCAAGCACCAGTTTGGCGATAATTTCGGCGTTCAGGCCTGGTATCTCCGCTCCCTGGGCGACGATACTCATTCCATCCGCTATGCTGACGAACGGAGAGCGGACCTCAACAATACGGCATCTTTCGATGAACTGGCCAACGTCATCGGCCTGGGTGCCAGGTACCGCTTCGGCCGGAATGCATCGATCTCCTTCGACTGGGGCCAGAACCGGACCGATTTTGGCCGCTTCATGAATGGCTCTACCATCTACACCCATACAGCCGGGACGTCAGACTTTTCCATCGACGGCCGCACCATGGGCGGAACGCCGCGGTTCTGGACGGTGCGCTTTGACATCGGCAGGGCCGATACGGATGTGCCGGGCAGCTGGAATGCCTTTGCCGACTACAAGTACTTTGAACACGGCTCCTTCTTCGGCGGCAACGGTACGGAAGGCGTGCCGGACCGCTACCTGGACGGCATCAAGTCCTTTACCATCGGCGGCGGCTATGTACCGGCCAAAGACGTGCTCCTGGAAGCGTTCTATACGTTCGGCGCCAAAGGCATTGGCACGCGGGACACGCTGTACGGATCGGAACACTTCGAGCTCGGCGACTACACTCGCCTCCAGGCCACGTTTAAGTTCTAACATCCCCTATCTTCGCGTTCACGCCAGCCCTCCGGTCCTGCTCATACGATAGACAATCTCCCTTTCTGGCCGGAGCGCTGTGTGATAGATACAACAACCCCGCCAGGGGCAAACAGCATGTGCGCTGTCTGCCCCTGGCGGGGTTTTGTGTATCTATACGGCATTATGCCTGTGTATGGGACAGGGTTTTCTGTGTGGTTTTGGTGTCGGTACGAGGAAGGCGAAGAGCGTGCCGATAATGGCAGCTATCCAGAGAATCTGCAGGGCTGCAGAAACGCCCCACTGGTCAGCAGCCCAGCCGACGACAGGGGAGCAGAGTCCGCCAATGGTCGTCGTCAGGCCTAGAGTAACGCCGGACGCAAAGCCGACATTCTTTTCCAGAAAGGTCTGGCCCAGGACGA
>NZ_CATWFF010000150.1 GCF_958350005.1 uncultured Megasphaera sp.
ACTTGTAGTCGGCAAAGGCATTCCAGCTGCCCGGCACATCCGTATCGGCCCTGCCAATGTCAAAGCGCACCGTCCAGAACCGCGGCATTCCGCCCATGGTGCGGCCGTCGATGGAAAAGTCCGACGTTCCTGCCGTATGGGTGTAGATGGTAGAGCCGTTCATGAAGCGGCCAAAATCAGTCCGGTTCTGTCCCCAGTCAAAGGACACCGACGCATTCTGGCCGAAGCGGTACTTGGCGCCCAGGCCGATGACGTTGGCCAGTTCATCGAAAGATGCCGTGTTGTTGAGATCCGCTCTCCGTTCGTCAGCATAGCGGATAGAATGAGTATCGTCGCCCAGGGAGCGGAGATACCAGGCCTGGACACCGAAGTTGTCACCAAACTGGTGCTTGGCCTGGACAAAGGCCGCCCGTTCAATAGCCGGAATGACGTCCTTGACCAGGACTGTGCCAAACTGCGGCAGCAGAATACCCTGTTTTTCCAGCGCTTCTACAGGCATACTGTTATTTTCCTGCCAGGCCCCCAGCGTCTGAATCACCCGGGTCAGTGCTTCCGGGACCCCTGCCTGTACGGTATATCCACTCAGGCCTGTCCCCTTTGTATGATTGGCATCAAAATATTTTGTCGTATAATACTGCTGAAAAGCATAGTCTTTATTCCACAGGGACTGTACTGCCAGCGTATGCGCCTCGTCTTTGCCGCCGGCCAATTTTTGCGAATGCTGGTCAAAGTCGTCTTTTGAAACCGCTACTGTAGTTGCATCAGGGGTCTCCCATAACGGTTTTAGTATTTGGCTTCCCGTATATTGGTAGTATCCTGCCCACTTTTCTGTAACAGTATACTTGCCATCCCCCAATATGGAAGAGCGTGCATCATAATCTATTATCTTGGAGTAGGGGCTTTCCTTCACTTGTTCCAGGGAGTCACTCATACTCTGCCACTGCATTTCCGCTGTTTCTTCCAGTTTTTTCTGATCGAATACATCGGTCACTGGAATGGTTTTGTTATGCTGCATGTTACCATGCAGATAGGGATTTTCCATGACCATATACGTGCCAATGACCTTATCCCCCTGAGTAAGGGTGACTTCTTTCCAGGCAAAGGTATTAATAGCCGGCACTACAATGCTATTGGCCATAATCGTATTATACGTATCGGGCTTATCTTGTTTGATAATATCCAGGTACTGTGATACGAGCTCTTTCTGCTCTGCCAGCGTAGAAGCTGCAGCCAGTTTCTGGTATAATCCGGAAAATCCTTCTTTCGTAAGGACGTGATCTACATAGATTCCTTCTGGCTCTCTCGCATCCTGATCATAGCCAAGCCATTCCTGAATCGTCGGCGCCCGCATGAATACTTCCCGCGTGGCGTGGGTATAGGCCGAGTCTGTAATGCCTGTAGAGGCGCTGAAGTCGCCGTAGCCCAGGCGGACCTGGGTATTGCCGCTGGTCCATACGGCCCGGGCGCCGTCGTATTCCTTGCCAAACCAGTAGCCCGTCACGCCCATGGGTTCGGTCAGGCGTCCTATGGAAAAGTCCCATTTGTTTGCATGCTGCGTAATATCTATGTTGTCCAGGCGCTGGTGATTCAGTCCCTTTGAGTCGCTGACGTCGTGCATCGTGTCGACGCCGGTCATGCCGGAGGCACTGCCGAGAATTTTCACATTTGTGTTTTCACCAATGCGGGCGTCCAGGCCCAGGCGCAGGCGCTGTTCAAAACCGTGTTCTGCTTTTTCCAGGTAGTTCTTATAGGCTGAACCGACGCTGGCTGTCGGCGTCACCCGGGCTTCGGACGCTTTGATTTCACCGGTAAAGGAATTCCAGCGGGCCCGGTAATCGCCAATGACTTCGACGCCTGGTTCTTTTTCCGTATCAAAGGGCTTCTGAATGAACCAGTCCGTATCCAGCGGCTTCGTCGTATCTTCGACGACAGCCTTGCCGGCAGCCTTATCCAGCTCTTTTTCCAGCGTTTCGCCGCCAGGACCAAATTTCAGGTTTACGCCGAACTTGTAGACCCGTTCCATAAAGGCCTGATCGTCGTCGCGGTGGTTAAACAAATTATCTACGCCTACATAGACGGTCGAATCCTTGTCGATCTGTTTGGACAGGAGGAAATTCCACAGGCCGAAGGTCTTCTTCTGATACGTCCAGTCCGACTTGTCTTTGAAGAAATAATGAACCGTATGGTCATCGGATTCCATATAGTTGCCGTTATTGCTGATGGCATTGCTGTCCAGCATATGAATGTAGTAATCACCCCACAGAGATGCCGTCCAGCCGGCATTTTCATAGGTCACGCCAATATCCACCTTATGCTGAGGCTTGTCCAGGAGCTGGTCCGGCATATCGGGATCACTCTTGTTGACGGCGTGTAGGTACGTATAACCCAGCTTGCCGCTCCAGTGTTTATTGAAGCGATGGTTGATTTCCGCTTCGACGCCGGTGATTTCGGCTTCGCCAATATTTTTAAAGCTGTAAATCATATCAGGCGGCTGAATAAATTTAAGCGTACTGGCGCCAGGATGGAAATCCATAATTTCGCCTGTAAAGTACGTCGTCATGTAGTCATCGATTTTATTGTGGAATACGTTAAGCCGTGCCGACGTATTGCCGTTTTCCCCTTCAATGCCGATGTCGAAGTTGACTGATTTTTCCGGCTTCAGATCGGGATTGCCAATCCAGTAATAGCCCATGCGTCCCAGTTCATCGCCCAGACCTTCTACGCGGGCCGGCGAGCCGGCATACATTTCCCAGCTGTAATATAATTCGCCCATGCCCGGCTCTGTATAGCCTGTGCCGACGTTGGCCTTGAAGCGGCGGTGCTGATTGCCGCCCAGATTGTGAGTCAGGCCCAGGTTGAACGTGGCATTGGAGCCGAACAAATCACTGTGATCGATACGGAATACCGGCGACAGGATGGTATTGTCATTGACCTGCCATGTATCACCAATGTAGAAGTTCTGTTTTTTCAGCGTTACCTTGCCGACGGTCTGGCGATTTTTCCGGGCATTATATTCTTCGTTAAATTCTTTCCCGTTAAATTTGGTCGCTTCTGGATACTGTTGCTGGGCTAAATCATGCCTATAATAATTCACGACCAACATATAATCTGATATATCCGGATTCTTTTTTAGCAGCTCTGCATTGCTGGGATCCTGACGCAGCTGCTGCGCAAACTCTCCTATATTTCCATTAGGAACCTTGTTGTTCATTAAAGCCTGCCAGTCATCTTCCGTGAATGCAGGCATGCCCTGCCCGTTCTTGGCTCCGTAGAGCTCCCAGTTTTTATCGTAGTAGGGAACGCCGTTTTCATGAAAGGACATGGCATAATCATGCACTTTAGACTCCGGTCCCTGACTGGCCCCGGTTATGCTGTCATAGGTTTCCTTCAGGTTTTTATCATATGCCCAGGGATCGATGTAGCGAGTCGTCGTATGAGGCGCATTTTTGATGCGGCTTCCTTCACCGGTTTCCTGGGAATAGCCGAATCCATAGGTCAGCAGGTGCCGGTCATTAAGCTGTGTATTGGCCGACGCTTTGATATTGTACTGCTTATGCATAATATCGTCGACGTACAGGAGCGTATTCTTACCTGTATATTTGCTTTCTGCATAGGCTGTCGACGTAGTGACGTCGTTTTCCTGTATCTTCGTGTAGTCGTAACTGATTTTCCAGTCCGTACTGCCGCCGTTATTGCCCGTATAGGTCAGGCTGTAGCGGTTTCGGTCCAGATCCCGTTTGAACAGGGTCTGCGGCGCCGCATCGGACTGTTTCATGAGCCGTTCCATATCTTCCGTCGTCTTATCGAGGGTGACATCAATTTTATTCCGTTCATCAATGTCATAGGAACCGAGGAAGCCGATGTTTTTAATATCGCCGTAATAGCGAAGGGAGTTGCGGAGGCTGCCGCTCAGATTGTCGCTATAGGAATTCTTACTGTATACGGGCAGGATTTCCCGCTTGCTGCCATATACGCTGAACCGGGCCTTGCCGACCTGCCCCGAATCGGCGCGAAGGAAGACGTTCTGATACGGAAACAGGTCGCCGTCCCCTTTTGTTCGCCGTCCTTCGGCATTGACCTGGAATCCTGGCGTCTTGGCCGCTTTCTTGGTCACGACATTGATGACGCCGCCAATGGCGTCCGAGCCGTACTTGGCGCTGGCTGCGCCCTGAATGATTTCGATGTGGTCCACGTTTTCCGTACCCAGCCGCTGGAGCTCGTCAGCCTGGCCGCTGTACTTGGCAAAGTCCCCCATGACGGGCTGGCCGTCAATGAGGATGAGGGTGTGCCGCGGTTCGGCGCCGCGGATGGAGACAGTAACGCGGCCCATAGCGTCGACACTGCGGGACAGGCCCGTTTCGTGGAAAATAATGTCCTCTACAGATTTGGCCTGTTTCTTTTCAATGTCTTCGGACGTGATGATCGTCGTCTGCTGGCTTTCGTACTTGGCGGCCTCTTTGGCTGCGTTAGCTTCGACGACAACGTCCTTTGTGGTCACATTTTGCTCCCCCCCTAGTGGACTCTCGGCCAGTACGGGCATGGACATCCATGTCAGGACGGCGCAAGCCAACAAGGCGTATGTTGATGAATGCTTCATAATCGTTCCCCTTTCTGTGTTTACTCATACAATACTAAGAATCATTGCTAAAAATGACTATGTGTGAAGTATATCACAGATGAAAATGATTTTCTACTCCATTCCGACATTTTACAGCCCGTTCCGACATTTATTTTTAGTTTTTCTGTTTTTTTCGTGTTTTTTCATAAAAACCGTATATATGTTCACCTCTTTGGGCCCTGTGTAATGGATATTTTCTCTGTCCAGGCAATAGAAAAAGAGCTGTCCCTTTTGGAGACAGCTCGTTACTACCGGAAACTCGTATGCAGTTGTATCAAA
>NZ_CATWFF010000151.1 GCF_958350005.1 uncultured Megasphaera sp.
CCGCCGACAGCCAGGATATCGGCTTTCTTCGTCGGTTTGCCCACAAAAAACGGCAGCGGCGCATAGCCCCGGGACCGGCGTATCATATAGGGCCTGCCGTCATACCAGTCCATGACCGAGTCATCGGCCCGCAGGAGAATACGGCGGTTATGCGACAATATGGCATCACACAGGTTTGTCAGTTCCGCTGCCGCATCGTCATCAGTCCGGCAAATAGGCGCCCCTGACGCATTGGCACTGGTCATGACCAGACAGTCCGGCATGGTAAGACCGTCGTCATACGTAAACAGCAAAAGCTGCAGCGGTGCATAAGGAAGCATGACGCCAACTTTGGGATTTCCCGGCGCCACAGACGGGCACAATTGCCCGCCATGACGGCGATGGAGTAGGAGAATCGATTTTTGCGGTCCGTCGAGCACCGCTTCTTCTTCTGTCGTCAGCACACATTCCCGCGCTGCAACAGAAAGATCTTTCATCATGACTGCCAGGGGCTTGACGGGCCGCCCTTTCAGGCGGCGAAGCCGCTGAACGGCAGCTTCATTCGTTCCATCACAGCACAGGTGAAATCCGCCGATTCCCTTGACAGCGACGATGCCACCGCTGCTCAGGATACGGCGGGCTTCCGTAATCGCCGCATGCCGCCGTTCTGTCCGGCCCAGCAGATATACTTCCGGGCCGCAGTCATTGCAGCAGACCGGCTGGGCATCATATCGCCGCGAAAGCGGATCTTCATATTCCGTACGGCAGGCCGGACACATGGGAAATTCGCCCATACTGGTTCGTTCCCGGTCATAAGGCATGGAATCCAGTATAGTCATACGCGGCCCGCAGGCCGTACAGTTAATAAAAGGATGCAAATAACGGCGATTAGACCGATCAAAGAGCTCTTCCTTACAGCGGTCGCAAATGGCTATATCGGGAGAAACGAAAATATCTCCCCTCTCCCTTTCGCTTTTAATAATTGCAAAATCTGTATATGGCGGCCGCTCGGCCTGTTCCGTATGAACGGCCAGAATGGCCGACCGTTCCGGCGCCTGTTTCTGCAGGTTTTCCTGAAACTGCTGCCGCCTTTCAGCGGTCCCCTGCAGGATAATTTCCACATAAGATCCCTTATTGCAGACCGAGCCATACAGCCCCAGGCGCCGGGCCAGGCGGCTCACGAAAGGACGAAAGCCAACGCCCTGTACGATGCCAAATACTGAAATAATTTCCGTATACATACTCAGCCTCTCCCAGATACGGCAAAATGGGGAATATCGATATATAATCCTTTAAAGTGAGGCAGGGCCTTCTGAAAATAAGCATCGCCTGCAATGACGTCAAACCGGTCGTTATCGGCCAGAACCTGCAGATCGTCTTCTTCTTTCAGGACAATATCGCCGGGACGCCGGTACGCTTCAGGCTGCATAAACCATGAAGCCACCGTAACCTGTTCGGCACCGGCTTCTTCAGCCAGGCTGCGCAGACCATTGGCAGCAGTCTGCTGATGAATAATCAGGACCTGCCGGCCAGCAAATACCGTATCATCGGCAATATAGCGGCGCAGGCCAACATACCAGGGTTTATAAGGCGTGCCGAAGGTTTTCTGCAAATACCGGGCACTTTTGAGGCCTGTCGGCGATACGACAAGATTCAGGCTGGCCCGGCCGGCATGCCTGTAATCATCCAAGTCATGGTACATCAGGACCTGCTGCCATCCTTCTTCGTTCAGCTCCTGCCGAATGTCTTCTATTTCCTGGGGACGGGAAAGTTCCAGCGGCACCGCTCCGATGACGCCGACAGTCCCGTCGTGCCGTTTTTCCGCCGTATCGGCAAAAGTGCGAAACAGCTGATTATATGCCTTTTCTATGCCATCATCATACAAGGCCATGCCCGTCGTATCGATAGTCAGAACAGGCATATGCAGCTTCTTTTCCGCCATGCGCCGCAGAGCACGATAGTCCGTGCCGATGACGGACGGCACAGGCGTGCCGATAATGGCGGCAAAGGATGCCGGAATCGTTTCTGCAGCCTGAACCAGTTTATCTACGAGCCGGTCATCACGGCCCAGAATGGCATCCATATCCCGCAGACCGGCACTGAAGACGGCGCTTTTGCCGCCGCTGAACCAGCGAGGCTCATCGAAGCCGCAGATATTGCCGGCACAGCCGCCGGCATCGCAGACGACGACAATGCCGCCCAGGCCGTACAGCACTGCCGCCGCGCCGGACTGGTCCGGTGCAAAAGGCGATATATATTTCCATAATCCCTTCATGCCCGTCTCCTCCCTTCCAGAGCTGCCATAATCTGCCGGAACCATTCCCGTACGCCGTCATAGCCAAAAGGCTGTACTTCTTCGTTCCACAGCACATGAGCCGCATCATCATGATAATAGGCCGCATCTTTGCCAATCGTCAGGTCAACAGGATGTTCTTTGCCTTCATAGTAGAGCATAGACGGTGAAAGATTGGAATACACCAGCGTATGAGGGCTGATTTCCCGGAGTTTTCGCAAATACGGAAAATCAGCAGCACTGACATTGGCATACAGTTCTTTTACAATCATACCGCACTGCGTCAGAGCCAGAGCCATATCAAAGGCATTGCCGTTCTGCATTTCCCCAATAGCTGCCGTTACGCCGCTGAACCGTGATTTCATCAGTGCCGCCAGATCTTCCGTTTCCTGCAGCTGTGCCCCATCGTCTATGCTGCCGCCGAGGGCACTGGCAAAGGCCTGGTACTGGCGGTGAATTTTATCGATCTGATAGAGCCTCGTCAGCTCTATACTGGGAATATGCAGGCGCTTTTCCATATCCAGCGCCGCCAGCCGGGCTTCCGGATGAAGGACAAGGTTGAAGTTAGCCTGAGCCAGGGCCTGGTATTCCGCAAAATTCTGACAGCGGGAAATTTCCTGAATCTGCCGCAGCCCCAGCTGCTCTAAGATATCATACAGCTCGCATGTATCGCGGAGATGCGAAAAATAGCCGAGAATGTTGACGGTCCGGCGATGGCGCGGTGCCGGCTCCAGCAGAGAATACACGGCGCGGCGCACATCGACCATAGGCGGCTTGCGTCCTTCTCTTGTCAGGGCATACATATAACAGGGCACGACGGGAAGGCCTGCTTTGTCGGCTGCTTTGCGGCAGACCCGCTCCATATCCGTTCCCAGCAAGGCATCGACACAGGTCATGCAAATCATGACCACTGACGGGCGGACAGCCAGAGAATCGACAATTTCACATACAGCCTGGGGAATTTTTTTCAGATGCCGGCCCGTGACAATATCCGTTTCATCCATAAGATAGAAGAAGAAACGGTTGCTGTAGCCGCCCATTTCGCTCAAAATCGTCGTATTCCGGCCGCAGCATCCCGGCCCGACGAGAAGCATAACTGAGCCGGGAATAGCCAGGCCGGCCCGCTTGACGCCAAATCCCTGTGCCCCTGGCGAGTTGAAAGCCAGCGCTGCCGGTGAGTTATAAATAAGATGGGCCGATGATACCAGTTCAGACGGAATGGCTTCAGGGCCGCGCTGAACCAGTTCATCAACAGTAATAGCATAGGGTACGTGTTCTGATTTCATCGTTTTCTGTCCTCGTCATTCCATAAGGTCCTGGCCAGGTTTAAAAACAGCTGACTGACCGGCAAGGTCGGATCGCCTTCAATGACGGTCTTTCCCTGGTCTTCAAAGCGGTTAATATCATCACTTCGCGGAATATCGCCGACAATGGGCAGGCCTGTCTTTTCTGCAAAGGCCTGCACTTTGGCGTCTTCTTCCGGAATATTGCGGCGGTTGAGCAGAATCCCGCGCACGCTGGCATAGCTGCGGTCCGCAAAATTCTGCACTGCCGTATAAATATTATTGGCTGCATAAAGGGCCATCTTTTCGCCTGACGTCACGATGAGTACCTGTTCGGCATAGCCTTCACGAATTGGTGCGGCAAAGCCGCCGCATACGACATCGCCCAGCACATCATACAACACGACATCCGGTTCGTACTGTTCAAACAATCCCAGATCTTCCAGCAAAGCAAAGGTAGCAATAATGCCCCGGCCAGCACAGCCCAGACCTGGCGTAGGGCCGCCGGTTTCGATACACAGCACGCCGCCGTAGCCAACACGGGAAATCTCTTCAATCCGTTCCGGATCCTCGTCGTGTTCGCGCAGATAATTCATAACCGGTTCCGGCACATGACCTCCCAGAAGATTCATCGTCGAATCAGCTTTGGGATCACAGCCAATTTGAATTACTTTCTTTCCTAAATAGGCAAATGCGGCAGCCAGATTACTGGTCATAGTCGACTTGCCAATACCGCCTTTGCCATATACTGCAATTTTTAACATAGTTTCTCCTATTGCGGCAGGGGAGGATAAATCGTCTTCGTACTGACGTCGGGAAGCATGCCCAGTTTGCCGGACAGGGCACTTACAATGTCCTGCGGCGCGTCGACGATAACGCTGATGACGTGAATATCCTTATCCCGATAGGGTACGCCCATTCGGCCCACAATATACTGTCCATACTCATGGAGCAGCTCATTCAGCTGCGTCGTCGCTTCCCGTTTGCCTACGATAATGCCGATCAATGCGACTCTCGTTTCCATAATCTGTCTCCTCCTGCGGATATGCCAAAAAGACTCCATGCAAAAGCACAGAGTCTGCCTGTAGTCGTATAATGTGCTTTCGCCTCGTCTGCGCAGACGCATCTTTGCAGAAAAGTACGGATGCGTAAAATCCATGACGTCGTCTGTCAGCATGCTGCTTCCAGATAACGTTTTCTATAGTATACCAGATTGCGGCCAAAAAGGCCATA
>NZ_CATWFF010000152.1 GCF_958350005.1 uncultured Megasphaera sp.
GTTCACAGTGATACAGACGGACTCTTTTTTATCGTAATATATGAGCAAGTACTCTTAGATGAAAGGATGAGACATATGACGACGAAGCAGAGGAAGATGATAGGACGTGTCGCTGTAGCGACATTGCTGCTTATTCTTTTACAGTGGATTCCGCTGGCAGGATGGCTGCGCCTTCTGGCGTATATGGTGCCCTATGCGGTAGTCAGCTACGATATTCTCCATAAGGCCTGGAAAGGGATACGAAACGGTCAGGTATTTGATGAAAATTTTCTCATGTCCGTTGCGACCATTGGAGCTATTGCCCTGGGTATTTACGGTAACGGCGATTATACAGAAGCCATTGCAGTTATGCTGTTTTATCAGATTGGTGAATTATTTCAGGGGTATGCTGTCGGTAAAAGCCGCCGTAATATCAGCGAATTAATGGATATTCGCCCGGACTATGCGAATATAGAAAAGAAAGGGAAACTGGAACAAGTAGATCCCGATGAAATTGCCGTTGGCACGGTTATTGTAGTTCAGCCGGGAGAGAAAGTACCTATTGACGGCGTCGTCGTAGAAGGGCAGTCCAGTCTGAATACGAGTGCCCTGACCGGTGAAAGCGTACCTCGTGATGTCGCTGCAGGCGAAGAAATCATCAGTGGCTGTATTAACATGACTGGCGTCTTAAAAATCAAGACGACGAAAGAGTTTGATGAATCGACAGTGTCTAAAGTACTGGATTTAGTGGAAAATGCCAGTTCCCGCAAATCCAGGTCGGAAGCCTTTATTTCTAAATTTGCCCGTGTATATACGCCCTTTGTCTGCTACAGTGCGCTGGCACTGGCTGTTTTGCCGCCCCTGGTGCGGATGACGATACTGGGAATTGCCCCTATGTGGGAAGACTGGATATACCGGGCCCTGACTTTTCTGGTTATTAGCTGTCCCTGTGCACTGGTTATCAGCATTCCCCTCAGCTTTTTTGCCGGTATTGGCGGTGCCAGCAAGGCCGGCGTGCTGATCAAGGGGTCAAACTATCTGGAAACGTTGTCCAAAGCTGATTATATCGTATTCGATAAAACAGGGACTCTGACCGAAGGGGTATTTGATGTCAATGCCGTTCATCACAATCAGATGAGTCGGGACAAACTAATCGAATATGCTGCTCTGGCAGAAAGTGCGTCTTCCCATCCTATCAGTAAGAGCCTGCAGAAAGATTACGGTCAGGAAATTGACCGGAGCCGTGTCAGCAACGTCAGGGAAATCAGCGGCAACGGCGTTATTGCCGACGTTGACGGACATCAGGTTGCTGCCGGCAATACGAAACTGATGAAGATGCTTCATGTTTCCTATATTGATTGTCACCAGGCAGGGACGATTGTCCATGTCGCTATTGACGGTGCTTATGCCGGTCATATTGTCATTGCTGACCGCATTAAGTCTACGGCCCACCAGGCCATTGCCGCCCTGAAGCGCTGCGGGATTAAAAAGACGATCATGCTTACTGGCGACCGGCAGGCAGCAGCAGATGTTGTTGCTCATACCCTGGGTATTGATGAAGTACACAGCGATTTGCTGCCGGCTGACAAGGTACAGAACGTAGAAGCTATTATTGCCAATAAAGAACACAAAGGAAAAACCGTTTTCGTTGGCGACGGCATCAACGATGCGCCTGTCCTGTCCCGTGCAGATATTGGTATTGCCATGGGGGCCATGGGTTCCGATGCGGCCATAGAAGCAGCCGATATCGTTTTGATGGATGATGATCCGCTGAAAATTGCGACTGCCATCGGTATTGCCCGCAAATGCATGACCATTGTTTATGAAAACATCTGGTTTGCCATTGGCATCAAAGTAGTTTGCCTGATTCTGGGCGCCCTGGGGATTGCCAACATGTGGCTGGCTATTTTTGCCGATGTAGGCGTCATGATCCTGGCTATCCTTAATGCTATTCGGACGCTGTTTGTGCGTGATTATGCGGCCGATACCAATCGTCTCAGTTCCCTGAGCAAGGTCAGTAATGCGGCATAATTGAAGAAACTATCTTCGTATTCATGCATTAAGTTGTATAAACAATGCATAAAAACTTGAAAAAACGACATGCCTGTGCTATCATAAATACAGTTGTTACTTGGTAGTTATGATTTGGAGGATGTATACAAATGAGACACGTCAATAGTTTTGCTGATTTTTCGGCAGACGAACTGAAGGGAATATTGTTGTTAGCTGAGAAGATCAAACAGAATCAGTCAGACTTTGCGCATATTCTGGACGGCAAGAAATTATATACGTTATTTGAAAAAACGTCAAACCGCACTTATCTGTCCTTTGCCATTGGCATGGAAGAACTGGGCGGCCGTCATTACAATCAGAAATGGGCTGACAGCAACTTCACCATTGGCGATTTGTCAAGCGAAGTAAAATATGTATGCCGTAATGTAGACTGCATTATGGGACGGTTTAAAAAAGCGGAAACGACCCTGGGCTTTATGAATGCCGCAACGGTTCCGGTTATTAACGGCTGTGACAATACCTTTCATCCGACACAGGCCCTGGCCGATATGCTGACATTGTATGAAAAGACAGGACGCTTCAATGTGAAGGTATTATATATTGGTGCCAAGAATAATACGTACAATTCACTGTGTGAAATCGTGACGAAACTGGGCGGCCACATGTATGGCCTTACGCCGTTCAGCCAGGTTATGGCTGTAGGGGAAGGCTTTTACGATGACCTGCGCAAGACTGGCTGTTATGAAGAACTGCCGACAGATATTTCCAAGGATGAACTGAAGAAAATCGTAGCGTCTGCAGACTGCGTCTATACAGATACGTGGGTAGATATGGAATTCTTTACCAATCCGGCATATAAGGACAAGAAAGAATCCATTATCAACATGATGATGCCCTATCAGATTGACTCCGATCTCCTGGAAGGAACGGATACGCTCGTATTTCATGATATGCCGATCCATCCGGGTTTTGAAATTACGAAAGATGCGATGGAAGCGCATTTGGAAACGATTCTGGATGAAGCGGAAAACCGTCGTCATGCTGAAAAGGGCTTATTGGTATACTTGCTGACAGGTAAATTAGACTGGTAAGTACAGGCAGGAAACATTACATATAAAAAAGGGGCTGGCCCGCAGGGCAGCTCCTTTTTTTATGTACATTCGGTTTTATTCGTGTTTTTTAACGAGATTGGCAAAATCTTCTGCGTGGGATGCATACCATTTCGCAAAAGGCTGGCCGCTGGCTTCCAGCGTATGAGACAGATCGGTGAGAAATGCGGGAATTTCATCTTCCGTCAAGGTGCCGACCTGCGTACCTAACTGTTCCGTAGCCGGTACATAAGAACCGCCGACAAATACGGCAAAAGCCGGCTTCATTTCTCCCTTTACTTTTTTGGCAGCGCCGCGGAAGCCAATAGCGCCAATTTGGTGCGTGCCGCATGAGGATGGGCAGCCGGAAATATGCATCTGCGGCAGCAAATCTGTCGAAATGCCTTTATCACGCAAGGCTGCCACCGTGCGCAGCCACATGCCGTGCGAATCGCGCAGACCTTGCTGACAGATGGAAGCGCCAATGCAGCATACGGTCTTTTCAAATACATTGGCTGCCGAGTCAGGTGCCGTGATTTCAGCAAACCGCTGTGCTTCTTCGGCTGTCAGGTTGATGGCATAGAGCGTTTCGTCTGCATTGAGACGGGCTTCAGCGCCGTCAACGCCGGCAAGATACTGCAGGGCCTTCACAAAGACTTCTGCATTTGGCGTACCGCCTAAGGGATGATATTCTACATAGTACAGATCTTTCTGTTTCTGCGGATGAATGCGGTCATTGGCCGGTGCGGCTCCAGGAGTACCCTGTTTCGTTATTTCCTGGTTTTCCGGCACAATATCCAGCGATTTCTTCTGGGCTTTTGCCAGATATTCCTGGAAGAGGCGGGCAAATTTTTCGTCTCCCATTTCGGCAGGCATGAAGCGGGAACGAGCCTTGGCGCGGTTTTTATAGTTGCCGTAGTCCATGAAGAGCTGTGCAAAGGCATCGATGTAATACAGAATCTTCGTCGGGTCTACGTCTTCGCCGACTTTTACGCCAAAGCGCGGATTGCCGGCACCTAATCCGCCGGCAGCATAGACATCGAAGCGGCCGTTTTCTTTTGCCAGGAAGCCGAGATCCTTGAAGGTTGCATGGCCTTCATTGTCTGTGCCGTTGGAAATGCCGATTTTATACTTACGCGGCAAGTGCAGCTTGGGGATCAGAGAGATGGCATATGAAGCAGCTGCATCGACATAGGGAGAAATATCGAAGAACTCTTTCGGATCTACGCCGCGAAGAGGGCTGGCTGTTACATTGCGGGGATTGTCGCCGCCGCCGCCCATGCAGTAAATACCCTGGGCAAAGGCTTCTTTGTATAACGTAAGAATATCTTCACAAGCCAGCTTGTGCAGCTGAATGGCTTCGCCAGTAGTGAAGTGAATCAGTTTGACGCCGTATGTTTCAATGGCATGGATTAAGAAATCCATGTCTTTTCTGGCAATGGTGCCGCCGGAAAAGCGGAGGCGAATCATGCCTTTTTCGCCGCCCCGTTCGGCGTAACTGCCAAATTTGCCGGAAATACCTTTGTATTTGGATGCCGGCAGTTCCTGTCTGAAAAAGGCCCGGCAAGCCTGTCCAAACTGGGGATACGCATTTGCCAGGGTTTGTTTCGTTTCATCTGTAATATGAATCATTCTATACCCCTCTTTCTATATTAGCC
>NZ_CATWFF010000153.1 GCF_958350005.1 uncultured Megasphaera sp.
AAATACTGTATACAATGAGAAATATATATACGTAATACCTGAAGGTCTCAAAAAAAAAGAGACTGCCCTGTTATGGGACAGCCTCCTGTCGTTATACATTACAGCAGTGTGTGCAGTACTTGTTCTACATCCGATGCCTGTACGGGAACGGGGTTGTTATCTGCCCGGCCTTTCGTAAAGGCGTGATCGACGAGGTACGGAATATCCTGCTCGGTTATGCCGTAATCGCGAAGACGGACGGAGAATCCGCCGATCTGCAGAAGAGAGAAAATCCACTGCTTCACTTCTTCTGCGGACTGGCAGTCAAAGGCAGCCAGCAGTTCATCGTACCGGGGAATGGCCTTCTGGTTAAAGGCCATAAAATCGCCCAGCGACAAGGCAGCGGCTGTACCGTGAGGAATGCCGAATTTTTCCGTCAGCGGATAGGATACGGAGTGGCATACAGTCGTCCGCGTATTGCTGAAGGCAATGCCGGCATACAGGCTGGCATTGCCAATATCCTGCCGGAGCTGCACGTCGTCCAGATGCTGCGTCAGCGGCTGCAGGAGCGTGCGGATCTTGCGGATTGCCAGGAGTGAAAAGGCCTGCGTGATTTCGTTCGTATGGCGGGACCAGAACGATTCCGTTGCATGGCAGACCGCATCCAGCGCCGATGATACAGTCAGAGACAGCGGGCATGTTGCCGTAAACTGTGCATCAATGACGGCAGCGACGGCAAAGTTACGGGAACAGCTGCAGGACATTTTGCATTCCCGCTGCCGGTCCCAGACCGTCGCCCACGGCGTTGCTTCCGAACCGGTGCCGGATGTGGTCGGAATGCCGACCCAGGGAATGGGCACAATGCCGTCATACTGGCCGTCAGCGACGAACTTGCGCAGCCCTTCTGTGCCGGAAATACCGGCAGGAATAGCCAGGGCCAGGGTTTTGGCCGTATCCATGACGGTGCCGCCGCCGACACCGATAATGACGTCGTACGTCTTCCCTTTCAGGGAGGCCAGCATGTCAGCCATATCGGCTACGTCCGGGTTGGACACGGAAATGGCTGCTTCCTGGACATCATAGGGCTTCAATACATTCCGCAGAGCCTGGCAAGCCGGGCTGTCCCAGAAATCGAGACCTCGCGTAAGCAGGAGCACGCCTTTGCCGGTATACAAATTCTTACAATAAGAACCTAATTCTTCCAGCGCCTGTGCGCCGGCAATGATATGTACGGGATTATAAAACTGCATACTATCTGACCACCTTAGTTGTATAGAATTGAAATTATCGAATTGCTTTCTTTACTGCCAGGAACCCCCGTTCCAGAAAGAAGGCAAAGAGGAATACCAGGAAAATAGCCACGCCGGCCTGGCCGTACTGGTAGTTCTGAATGCTCGTGGAAATGGCAAAACCAATGCCGCCGGCGCCGACCATCCCCAGAATAGTGCATTCGGAAAAGTTGATTTCAAACCGCAGGGCAATCCAGGAAATGAGCTGGGTCACCGCACTGGGCAAAATGCCGCAGCAAATGATCTGAAGCCGCGTAGCTCCCAGGGATTCCAGGCTGTCAATCGTATCCTGGGGCACATCTTCAAAGGCCTGGGAAAAAGCCCGCGTAAAGAAGGCTACTGTATGAATGGACAGGCCCGTAATACCGGCTACAGGACCAAAGCCGAAGCAGACGAGCATGAGCAGCACCCAGACCGGCGTCGGCACAGCCCGCAGAAAGGTGAAGAACGCCTTGATAACCGTCGAGATAGCGCGATTGCGGACGACGTTTTCTGCTGCCAGCAGACCAAATACCAGACCGGCAACAATGCTGTATATTGTAGATAATACCATAATGGAGAACGTATCTGCAAAGGACAGTAAGGTAAAATCCAGTCCCTGTGCGGAAAAATGGGCCATTTTAATAAAAATATTGGCAATCGACCCGGTCCGGGAACCTAGCTGCCACCAGTCGATGTGCAGCAAATACAGGGACAGGACAGAGGCACCGGCCATGCCCAGGAGAAACCGGGAAATAAAGGGCGTGCTCCCGGCTACGCCAATATCGATTTTCTTATGCTGCGGCGGCCGGACCGGCGTAGAAGATACCGTCGGAATGGCCTGTACATCGTTATTTATATTCATCCGTTCACCACTCTCTTTCGCAGTACGCCAGTCATCATATCAACGGCAATGACCAGCAGTGCAATGATCAGGATAATCCCTGCCGCCTGAGGATATTTAAACTCTTTCAGATACGACAGCAGCACCATGCCGCTGCCGCCGCCGCCAACCATGCCGACTATGGTCGACGCCCGGATATTGACTTCCAGGCAGTACAAGAACCAGGAAATAAACCCTTCAATACAGCAGGGAAAAATACACTGGAACATGCGCTGCCAGAACGTAGCCCCTACAGAGGCCATGCATTCGATCGTATCCTGCGGGATTTCATCGATGACTTCAATAAAGGTTCGCGTCATAAAGGCAAAGCTCGTAATAACCAGGGCCATAAAGCCGACGCTCGTACCGATGCCCAGGGAAGAAAAGAGGATAAATGCCCATACCAGCGTAGGAATATTGCGCAGGAACGTGGCAACCCCCCGAATGGTGCCGGCCAGCCATTTGGACGGCGACGTCCGTTCGCTGCCCAGCACAGCAGCTACGACGGCCAGGACAGCGGCAACAGTGGCCGACGAAATAGCCAGAGAAACGGTTACAATAATACAGTTGATGACCGTTTCGCTGAAGGAAATCTGAGGCGGCATAAAGTCATTGGCGAAGAAATCCCAGGCTGCCCCCATTTCCAGGAAGACCGTCAGCGGATTAAATCCCGTATATACCGTAGCTCCGACAAAGGAGATCAGCAGAATGGCGCCCAGTATCGTAAAGGTTCGCGATTCCTGTCTCATTATATAGCCTCCCGTTCAGCAGTAATGCTCAGTTCTTCCATAGACGTGCCGTAAATATCTTCAATAGCTGCATCGGTCAGCTCCGACGGCGGCCCGTCAAATACGACGGTTCCCTTGCGCAGGCCAATGATGCGGGTCGCATAGGATTTGGCCGCATCGATCTGATGGAGGTTGACCAGGCAGGCAATATGGCGGCGCGACGTCATGGCATAAATCATGTCCATAATGACTTTGGCACTGGCCGGGTCCAGGGAGGCGATCGGTTCATCACACAGCAGAATCTGCGGTTCCTGCATAAACGCTCTGGCAATGCCGACACGCTGCTTCTGGCCGCCTGACAAATCGGCAGCCCGGGAATTGAGGAAATCGCCCATATCGATTTCCTGCAGTAATTCGACGGCTTTTACCTTGTCTTCTTCCCGATACCGGCCCAGCATGCCCTGCAGGGAAGACATGTAGCCCAGCCGGCCGTGCAGTACATTCTGCAGCACTGACAGGCGATATACGAGATTATAGTTCTGGAAGACCATGCCGATCTTCCGCCGTATGCTCCGCAGAGCTGATCCTTTGGCCCGGGAAATATCTTCCCCTTCGACCAGGATGCGGCCTTCCGTCACATCCTGGAGACGGTTGATGGAACGGAGCAGCGTAGATTTGCCGGCGCCTGACGGGCCAATAACAGCAATAAACTCACCAGGCTTTACGGAAAAGGACACATCTTTCAGCCCTGCCGTTCCATTTTTATATATCTTGCTGACATGTTCAAATTGCAGAACGTCGTTCATCGTCTTTCTTCTCTCCTTCTTACTTATTCAACAAATCGTTCAGATCGATAATCGGCTTGTAGTCATCCTTGCTGGCCGGTACGAACCGCGCATCTTTTACTTTAATAACTTTGGCAAAATAATCGGCGTTGGTGAACTGCAGCAGGAAGTCCGTTACTTTTTTCCGCAGGGACTGATCCATATCGGAGCGGATAATCATGCCTTCAGACGGAATGGGATCAGACGTGGCAATGACTTTAATCGAGCCGGCCGGTACATTGCCGTTGTCAATTTCAGACTGCAAAATCTGGTCCGATACAGCAGCTACGTCCACATCGCCTTTGGCGACGGCCTGAATGCTGGCCTGATGCTTGCCGGCGTACATGGCCGATTCAAAGAAGGTACCATTGGCATGGAGAGCTTCCGAATCGAGTTTGTCGTTGGGGAAGGCTTTTAGCAGCATCCCTGTCGGCACGAGGTTGCCTGATGTGGAGCCAGGATCGACAAAGGCCATTTTCTTGCCTTTTACATCCTGAATGGAGTTGATATCCTGCCGGTCTGCTTTCGTAATAAATACGCTCTTATACGTAGCTTTGGCCTTATCGCCGCCAGGAGCCTTCATGACGATGACATCAATATTGCCGTTAAGGCGCTTGTTGGCCAGAGCAATGCCTTCAGGCCCTAAATAAGCCATATCGGCTTTTTTCGTCCGCAGGGCTTCAATAATGGCATTGTAGTCCGATGCGCTGATTTCCTTTACATCCATACCCAGCACTTTTCCCAGTTCAGCAGACATGGCACTGCGGGCATCAGCACTCTGTTCCGTCGATTCATTGGGCGCATAGGCAATGGTAAATGTTTTCTGCGCTGCCGTACCGCTTCCCGAACTGCCGCAGCCGCCGGCAAATGCAGCTGCTGCCACAACTAAACAAGAAATACCAAAGCCTTTCATCCATTTTCTCCAGTTCATTGATTTCATCCTCCACGTTTGACTCTACATACATATACTATTAGAACTTAAAACCTGTCACATGATGTTCTTTCCTCACGTTCAGGTATTAGTATATAGG
>NZ_CATWFF010000154.1 GCF_958350005.1 uncultured Megasphaera sp.
ATACTTTATACAGTACGATATCATAGTTAAGAGACAGGTGAGTAAGTATGAGTGTGTTAGCAGATAAAATTGAACAATTGATACTGCATAAGTTACTGGAAGAAGAGGAAGAGAACATTGTTCTCCGGCGAAATGAACTGGCTGATGAATTAAACTGTGCACCTTCGCAGATCAGTTATGTCCTGAGTACCCGTTTTTCTAATGACAAGGGCTTTCTCGTCGAATCGCGGCGCGGATCAGGCGGATTTGTCCGCATTATTCGTCTGGCCCCCAAAAAACAGGACCGTACGCCGGTGCTCCTGCAGGAACGGCTTCCGGCCGTCAGTATTACCATGGACGATCTGGACGGGTTTCTGTATCAGCTTCTCAAACAGAAGCGCATTACCAATGGGGAAGCGATTTTAATGCATCAGACCTTTGAAGCCCTGTTTAAAGAAGTAGATAACGAGTCGCAGCGCATGGCTGTAATCAGCCAGATGGTGCGCTGTCTGAATTCGCGCTGAAAAGGAGTGAGAAGCCATGTTATGTGATATATGCAAAAAAAATGAAGCTGTCGTCCATATCACGGCTTTTGAAAATGGCCGAAAGACAGAGTGGCATGTATGCGCAGCCTGTGCAAGAGATAAAAGTAAGTTTGCCATGCTGCAGGATCTGAATATTATTGATAACGATTTTTTCCGTAAAATGGCTTATCCCGATTATGAGGGACAGCCTGAAGAGGAACCGCAATGTCCGTCCTGCGGCATGACGTACAGTCAGTTTAACCGAACTGGTCTGTTTGGCTGCCCGCAGTGCTATGAAGCATTTAAAGAAGAACTGCCGCCGCTGCTGCGGCGAATTCACGGGCACTGCAAACATGACGGCAAAGTACCGAACCGAGGTACCGGTGTTTTTCGAACGCAGACGCAGATTAAGCGGCTGCGGCAGCACCTGCAGCGCCTTGTCCGTGACGAACAGTATGAAGAAGCGGCCAGGGTCCGCGATGAAATTCGTGCGCTACAGCGGCAGATGCCGGAACATCGTGATGAAGGGGGGTATACGTAATGAATGCAGCGTTGCTGACCCAACCGCTGAGTCCCTGGCAGGATGGATCCGGTGCGTATACCGACGTTGTCATAGACAGCCGGATACGACTGGTGCGAAATCTGGCCCGCCATCGATTCCCGCAGCAGGCTGATAATGCTGAACTGGCAGCCGTCGCTGCGGAAGGGCAGCAGGTCATGCCGGCCCTGTCGGCATTGGGACAAGGAACCTATGAGTACGTGGATCTGGCAGCGTTGACCCCTCTGCAGCGGGAACTGCTGGCAGCCAAACATATTTCGTCGGCGTCGCAGATTTCCCATCCGGAACACCGGGGCCTCATGCTCAGGCAAGACGGGGCCGTTTCCGTTATGGTCAATGACAGCGATCATTTCTGCATTCATACGGCAGCTTCAGGCTGCAGCATAAGCCGCGTATGGGATATGGCCGCAGCTGCAGATGACTGCCTGGAAGAACATATGGCCTTTGCCTTTCGTGATGATTTCGGCTATCTGACAGCCAGTCCTTCCATGACCGGAACGGGACTGGTCGCTGCCGTTACGATTCACGTGCCGGCCCTGGTCATGATGAAGCGCCTCAATCGTATTGCCCAGGGAATTACGAAGTTTGGCTTTTCTCTGCATGGATTATACGGTGTGCAGGGAGAATACATTGGCAATATTTTTCAGATTTCCAACCAGTTAACCTTAGGGGTGACAGAAGAAGAAACGTTAGGGCAACTGAAAAAAATTACAGAACAGGTAGTTCAGGAAGAACGCAGCTGCCGCTGCCGGCTCTGGGACAGCCATCGTGATGAACTGCATGATGCCTTTTGCCGGTCCTATGGTCTGCTGTCAACTGCCTGGCTCATGAGTGAACAGGAAGCTGTTTCTCTGCTGAGTGATTTGCAGTTTGCCATGAATGTGGATGTTATATCTGCAGATCCGCTGGCCTATGAAGAACTGCTTCTGACCAGTACGGCTGCATTTTTGCAGTATCAGGCCGGCAAGGTGCTGACCGATACGGAGCTGGACCGCCTCCGGGCGGCAGCTATTCGCCGGCGTATGACGATGCAGATGATGCCGCCGGCAAAAGAAATAATGCAAGGAAGTGAACATACATATGAATAACAGATTTACAAGTGATGCTAAAAAAGTGCTCCATTTGGCCCAGGAAAGTGCCCGGTCGTTACGACATGATTATGTGGGTACAGAACATGTCCTGCTGGGGCTGGTCCTGCACAGTGACAGTATAGCCGGCCAGTTTCTGGCCCGCCTGGGGCTGACAGCTGAAAACGTTACCCGCGCTATTGAAGGCGTCAGCGGTATTGGCGAGACAGCTCCGGCTGTACTGCGGCTGACGCCGCTGACGAAGCGGACCATGGAACTGGCCGTCCGCGTTGCCAATCAGATGGGGCAGCAATATATCAACACGGAACATATTCTGGCAGGGCTGCTGCAGGAAAAAGGAAGCCGTGCCTGCCAGATACTGGAAAATATGGATATCAGTCCTGACGAAGTGCAGGCCAGCCTGTATCAGCTCATGAATAATGGAGCTGCCGAAGAAACGGCTGATGCTGCCAGTGAAGGTCTGGATTTAACTGATTTTGGCCGCGATTTGAATGAACTGGCTGCCCAGGACCGCATTGATCCGGTCATTGGCAGACAGACAGAAATTGACCGGGTCATTCAGATCTTATGTCGTCGGACGAAGAACAACCCCGTCCTCATCGGCGCTCCCGGCGTAGGTAAGACTGCTATTGCCGAAGGACTGGCACAGCGTATCGTTACGGGCAATGTGCCGGCAATCTTGGCGAATAAGCGCATTTTCTCCCTCGATTTGGGAAGTCTCGTAGCCGGGACAAAATACAGAGGGGAATTTGAAGAACGAATTAAACAGGTCATCGAAGCCATTGCCAATGATGAACAGACGATCCTGTTCATTGACGAACTGCATCAGCTTGTCGGCGCTGGTTCTGTAGAAGGCTCTATGGATGCGGCCAACATTCTGAAACCAGCGTTGGCCCGCGGTGAACTGCAGTGTATCGGCGCGACGACACTGGATGAATATAAAAAGTATCTGGAAAAAGATGCGGCCCTGGCTCGCCGTTTCCAGACCGTACTCGTAGGTGAACCGTTGGAAAAAGACGCCGAAGCGATCCTCATGGGCCTGCGTGACCGCTATGAAGCCTTTCATAAAGTGCGCATTACAGACGGCGCTATTCAGGATGCCGTCAAGTTGTCGGCCCGGTATATTGCCGATCGGTATTTGCCGGATAAAGCCATCGACGTCATGGATGAAGCAGCAGCAAAAGTGCGCATGCATGTATATGCTCCGTCACAGGATATGAAAGAACTAGAACGGCAGCTGGCAGATATTCAAAAAGAAAAAGATGCTGCCGTAGACAGTGAAAACTTTGAAAAATGTGCTGCTCTCCGTGACGAAGGAAAAGAGGTTGCTGAAAAAATTGCCGATTTGAAGAAACAGCAACAGCAGCAAGATGACAAAAAGCTCGTCGTAGCAGAACAGGATATTGCTGATGTTGTTGCCCAGTGGACGGGCATTCCCGTCCGGCAGCTGACCGAATCAGAAGCACAGCGGCTGCTCCATTTGGAAGAAGAACTGCATAAGCGGGTCGTCAGTCAGGACGATGCCGTAACGGCAGTGGCCAAAGCCGTGCGCCGTGCCCGGGCTGGCCTGAAAGATGCCAACCGGCCTATTGGTTCCTTTCTGTTTCTGGGACCCAGCGGCGTCGGTAAGACTGAATTGGCCAGAACTTTGGCACGGCAGCTCTTTGGCAGTCAGGATGCCATGATCCGCATCGACATGAGCGAATTTATGGAAAAATACAGTGTATCCCGCCTGGTCGGTGCCCCTCCGGGCTATGTGGGCTATGAAGAAGGGGGAGAACTGACTGATGCGGTCCGGGAAAAACCGTACAGTGTCATCCTTTTCGATGAAGTGGAAAAAGCAAGCAGTGATTTCTTCAACTTGCTCCTTCAGGTACTGGATGAAGGTCGTCTGACCGATTCAAAAGGACGGACTGTCGATTTCCGCAATACTGTGATTATCATGACCAGCAATCTCGGTGCTTCCCATCTGAAACCTAGCGGTCCCGTTATGGGATTTGCCGCAGGCGGCGGGGCAGCAGCGGATAAAGAAGCGGCCTTTAAGGCGGCGAAACGGGAAATCTTAAATGATGTCAAGCGGTTTTTCCGTCCTGAATTTTTGAACCGTATTGATGAAATCCAGGTCTTTAAGCCCCTGGAAGAAAAGGATCTGCGTCATATTATTTCTCTCATGCTGGAAGAACTGAATAAACGACTGGCAGAAAAAGGCGTGCAGATGAGCTGGACAGACGATGCTGATGAAGTACTCGTCCGGGAAGGAACGGACTTTGCCTATGGCGCCCGTCCGCTGAAGCGGGCCATCCAAAAGCTGGTAGAAGACCCGGTTGCCGATATGATGTTAGGCGGCAAGTTACCCAGCGGGTCCACACTGCGCATGGACAGCCCCGATAAAAAGAAACTGGTCTTTACGACTACGTAATGCGTATGCAAAGAAGCTGTACAGGAAGCTGAATAGGCTGACTGTACAGCTTCTTTGTATATAAGTATATATCGCTGTAATGTATTAAGGACTGGGAAAGGATTCATGGAATTCATGGCGATGAGATGGCAAAAT
>NZ_CATWFF010000155.1 GCF_958350005.1 uncultured Megasphaera sp.
TCCCTGGGTTACACCTACAGATATTGATTCACTTACGATATCAGATACTCCCCAAAAATTAAGTAAAAAAGGCGAAAAGGTTGCTCGTGTTGTTCCTGCCAATACGATACTTTGTACTTGTATTGCAAGTATTGGAAAAAATACTTTACTTACTGTAAAAGGTAGTTTTAATCAGCAGATTAATGCTCTTATACCTACGAAAGACAATAATGCCTATTTTCTTTTAACGGCGAGTGAAATATGGTCTAATACAATGAAGAGTATGGCTGCAACTGGAACAATGCAGATTATTAATAAATCAGAGTTTTCTAAGTTAAAAACCCAAATTCCTATTCTAGCTGAACAGTGTAAGATAGGGGAACATTTTAAAACACTTGATACCCTCATCACTCTTCAGCAACGCAAATGTGACCAGCTGCAGACACTCAAGAAATATATGCTCCAGAACCTGTTTGTATAAAGGAGATGAATCGCTATGACCACAGCCTTTGAATCAGAAGCCAGTATAGAAGACAAGCTGATCCATCAGCTCACACAGGGGAAGTCGCAGTGGACCTTCCGCGATGACCTGCGTACCTTCGACGATCTCTGGCAGAATTTCCGTAAGATTTTGATTCAGAACAATAAAGAGCTCTTTGATGACCATCCTCTGACGGACAACGAGTTTCAGCAGGTGCAGAACCAGCTGCGCTTTCCGACCTTCTATGATGCTGCCAAGTGGCTCATGGGGGAAAACGGCATTGTTCGCGTCCGCATTCAGCGGGAAGATGCCTCTCTCGGTGCTGTCTATCCCGTTGTCTTTCAGCGGGCCAACATAGCCGGCGGCTCTTCCGTCTATGAAGTGGTGCATCAGGTGGAATTTCCCCATCTGGATGTCATGAATCGCAATCGCCGCGGCGATGTGACCTTGTTGATCAACGGCATCCCCATGATTCACATAGAACTGAAGAATCGCAGCCATCCCTATAAGGAAGCATTCAATCAGATCAAGAAGTACCTCAAGGAAGGGGCCTTCCGGGATATTTTCTCGTCCCTCCAGATGTTTGTTGTCTCCAATGCTACGGATACCCGCTATATTGCTACGGCGTCCGAAAGCGAGCTGAACGAAAAATTCCTGTCCAACTGGCTGGATGCCAGGAATACCCCTGTAACGGACTATCTGGAATTTGCCGAAGCTGTCTTGTCTATTCCGGCAGCTCATCAGATGGTATCCCAGTATACCGTGTTGGACAGCGAACGGAAGGCCATCATCATGCTGCGGCCCTACCAGATTCACGCTATTCAGGCTATTCACGACGCTGTTAATCCCTATCTGGGCGGCGGTACCCAGTCGGGCTATATCTGGCATACGACGGGGTCCGGCAAGACCCTGACGTCCTATAAAGTGGCCCATTATCTGACGCAGATTCCCAGCGTGGAAAAAGTTATCTTTATCGTGGACCGCCGTGACCTGGATAATCAGACGACTGGTGCCTTTCAGGCCTATGCCGCCTATGACACGATTGACGTCAGCAAAACAGACAACACCGGCGACCTGGTGAAAAAGCTGCAGGCCCATACAAAGAATGTCGTAGTTACGACGATTCAGAAGCTGCAGAACGTCATGCGCCGTTATCCGGAAGGTACGAAGCCCTATGAGAAACTTCATGCCCTGCATCCGGTTTTTGTCGTCGATGAATGTCACCGTGCTGTTACGCCGCAGGCGCAGCAGCAGCTGAATCAGTATTTTTCCCATCCTTTATGGTATGGCTTTACAGGAACGCCTATATTTAGCGAAGACGCCAAGGACAGCCCGGGAGATTTGCCGGCAACGACAGAAGAACAGTACGGCTCATGCCTTCACAAGTACACCATTAAAGAAGCTCTCCACGATGGGGCCGTCCTGGGCTTTCAGGTCGAATATCACAACACAGTGGACATGAACGGCCTGGCCAGGCAGAACCAGGTGACCTGGACAGCCGATGACGATGGATATCATCTGGAAACGGCACTGCAGCGGGAAAAAATCCTCGACAGGGCCTATGAAGATGAACGGCATATGCTGCAGGTCGTCGATTTTATTATCAACAAGTCTGCCGGAAAACTGGGCTTGAACCGCGGTAAAGGCAATACGTACACGGCCCTTTTGACGACGAGCTCTATCAAGCAGGCCCAGCGATATTATCAGCTGTTCCGGAAAGTACGGGATGGAAAGGAACCGACTGTTGCCATTTCGGAAGAGATTCAAAAGCAGCTGTCTGATTTCCCGAAAGTGGCCATTACCTATTCAGTCGGAGAAAATGGCGAAAACGATTCGTGCAACCAGGACCAGATGAAAGCGTCTATGGCCGACTATAATGCCATGTTTGGCACGCAGTACACGATGGAACAGCTCGATGCGTACAACAGTAATATTAATGACCGACTGGCCCGGAAAAAGAAGATGTACCACGTCAGGGAGGCCCAGCTGGATCTGGTCATCGTCGTGGACCGGCTGCTGACGGGATTCGATGCGCCGTCTCTTTCGACGCTCTTTATTGACCGCAAGCCCATGCGGTCCTATGGAATTATTCAGGCCTTTTCCCGGACGAACCGTCTCTATGACAGTCAGAAACGGTTTGGCCAGATTGTCATCTTCCAGGTTCCGGCTCATTTCAAGAAGGCCGTAGATAATGCCATGCAGCTGTACTCCGCTGGCGGCGGCAGCTACGTCCAGGCTCCGTCCTGGCAGGAAGCAGAAGAACGATTTACAAAAGCCATCCAGGCGCTGCGGCAGATCGCGTTGACTCCGGAAGCGGTCAGTTCCCTGAGCCAGAAGGAAAAAATCCGGTTTTTGAAGGCCTACCGGGAATTCGATGATGCCTATTCAGACTTACAGGTCTATTCCGAGTATCAGGACAAGAAGCTGCAGAAAGATTACCAGATTGATGAAAAGACGATTGAAGAGTACAGCGGCAAGTTCAACAACGTCAAAGAAGAGCTGAAGAAAGCCAAAGAAACAGACGATCCCGAAATTAATCTGGCAGTCAGCTATGACCTGCGCTGCTATCAGATGGATCAGATTGACGAAGACTATATCCTGCGGCTTATGGAAGCTACCCGTTCCGATGAATCGGCACTGATTATCGAAGAGGCCGGCAAGAACCAGAAACTCTTTGAAGAAATTAACGAAGAAATTGGCCAGTTCCGCAAGACCAATCCCATACGGGCGGAAGTACTGGAAGAAATCTGGAAGGAATATCAGGACAATCCGTCGCAGTTTATCAATCAGAACTTTGTCGATGTTATGAATGAACGGATTCATGGGCGGATACAGCGCCTGATTCATGAATTTGCTGAAGAATGGTGCGTCGATCCGGACGCCCTGGATTTCTTTATCCATACCTATGATCTGGGCAAAGCGTTAGGGGACAAGCAGGATAACCAGGATGCCCTGAAGAAAAATTCCTATCCGAAAGAATACCAGAAAAAACATCCCGGCACGGGGCTGAAATACTGGCGCCTTCTGCTGACAGCGATTCGGGAGCTCTATGTACAGAAGCTGCAGAAACTGCTGGACCGGACGTAACAGGGAGAGGATTGCACAGATGGGATGACCAATGTTGCCGGTACAGATATCTGTGCAGAAAGGCATTTTCGCGTATTGCGTTTCTGCACAGAAACCCTGTATCATGGAGAGTAACGAAAGGGGGCGTTTATAATGGTGAAGAAGGAGCCGATGCAGATGGACTATGGCAGCGATGGAAAGCCTGTGGACAAATCCTATTTAGAAGTGAATCTGCCAGGATATTTGCAGCATGATATAGATGCTCTCGTGGAAGGAGAAAAAGATCCGGATTGCCTGCATGTGGACTGCCTGGAAGATGAAGTATATGGGTCTATCAATCTGGTCCTGTACGGCCATGAAATCAATGATGAACAGGCCCGGTATTTACGCAAGAAGTACCTAGGAATGGAGTGATGGAGATGATTGATTTTTCTGCTTGCAAGCGCAATCGTTTCAAAACATACGGTGGAGCAAACGGCAGTAAAATTGGTATTATCTACAACGATACCAATTATATGCTGAAATTCCCTGCACTGAAGAAAGAAAAAACACCGACCAGTTACAATAACAGTTGTGTCAGTGAGTATTTGGGCTGCCATATTTTTCAGTCCCTTGGTATACCTGCTCAGGATACCTTATTGGGGACATATAATGGTAAAGTAGTCGTAGCCTGTGAAGACTTCAATCAGGATGGATTTCACCTGACAGAATTTTCTGCGCTGAAGAATACGTGTATTGACAGTTCAGAAAATGGCTACGGAACGGAGTTATCTACTATTTTAAATGCCATTCAGGAACAGGATCTGGTATCTCCGGAAGAGATGAAAACACGGTTTTGGGACATGTTGATTGCCGATGCGTTTTTGGGGAATTTCGATCGGCATAATGGCAACTGGGGAATATTGATTAATGAAGAAAAAGAAGAAGCTAAACTAGCTCCGGTTTATGACTGTGGATCATGCTTATATCCAAAACCAAATGAAGAACAAATGGAGAAGATTCTAAAGAATCCAGCAGAAATCCAGAACCGTATCTATGTATTCCCTACGTCAGCCATCAAGATACGGGACAAAAAAATTAATTACTTTGACTTTATCTCATCACTGCAGAATACGGACTGTAATGCTGCGTTACGACGAATAGTGCCCGCCATAGACATGGAAAAAAT
>NZ_CATWFF010000156.1 GCF_958350005.1 uncultured Megasphaera sp.
GACGAACTGAACAGCCTCGGCGTTCGCGTATCGGCTCTGGAAAACAAAGTGGGCAACGTAAAACTGAGCGGTGATGCTCGTGTTCGTTACCAGAACCAGAACGACAGCATTGAAAACGATGATTCCTTCGATTACAAAGTAGACCTCGTCGCTGAAGCACAGGTTAACGACCGTACGAAAGTCACCTATGGTCTCAGCACAAACGATGTACGCTTTGCTGATAATAATGCTGCTTCTGCAGGAAGCCAAGATGACGGATCTGCTAACCCGTACACCAACCTGGCCAACGTAGAATACCAGGCAGGCAGCCACGTTACGTTGTTGGCTGGCCGTTATGACTACCAGATCGGCAATGGCCTTGGCTTGCAGTACAGCGATACTTTCGACGGCGCGCAGGCTACGTTGACTTCCGGCAACTTCGCATTGACCGGCGGCTATGGTAAATTCAAAGAAGGCAGCGGCAATGAAGATGACAATGGAGATGCTACTAATGACCTGTTAGGCTTAAAAGCCGGCTATGTTTCCTTGGACGGTACCTTCGGCAATGTCGGCGCTGGCGTATACTACACGCAGTTCAACCATTCCGGTACGTCTGATGCCGTAGTAGGCGGCGACTACGCTAAGAACCTGGACAACGTCTTCGGCGGTTACCTGTCCCTGAACTTTGGCGAAAAATGGAACCTCCTCGGCGACTACCAGAAAGTTTCCAAAGATGATAATAATAAAGTCTTCAATGGCGTTAAAGATGAAGACGCTGATCTGTGGGGCGCTAAGCTGACCTACGGTGCAGCTGATCAGGCTGTCAAAGGCTCGTGGGATGCATGGGTTGAATACATCAATGCTGACCAGAACGCCCTCTATGGCTCTACCGCTTCGTGGCGCTCTAACGACCTCGTTGATAACGTTAAATCCTGGGGTGTAGGCGTTGACTACACGCTGAGCAAAAACGTCGTTCTTACAGTCGCTCAGTCCTTCGCCAGCGAAGCCAAAGTCGGCAACGACGATCCGGAAGAATTGACAGATGTTGAACTCAACTTCTTCTTCTAATCAGAAGAGCAGTCGTTCATAGCGACGTGACATAAAGAATAACCGCAGCAAAGCGGGAGTATAGGCTCCTGCTTTGCTGCGGTTTCTTATTGTTACAGGTTATGCCTGAATCTGGCAGATGGGGTCAAAGACACCAGATTTTATGGGCATACAAAAACAACCACCGCATCACTGCGATGGCTGTCTGTATTCTTTATGGTGGACCATCAGGGGATCGAACCCTGGACACCCTGATTAAGAGTCAGGTGCTCTGCCAGCTGAGCTAATGGTCCATGTGGCACGTGCTGTTCTTGAGCACGTATATTATAATACACCACGACAGGATAAAAAGCAAGTCTTTTTTGTGATTTTTGTAAAAAAGAGGGAAGAAACGGCGATTTCCCATAGTGTATTAGGGCATAACTTGGTATAATGGAGAAAAATGATGTAGAGTGATGTAGCAATATATGCGCAGCACTCGTTGGCTGAGGAGAAACGACAGATGATTACTTGCAACAGCAACAGCAGTATGGATACCATTGTCATAGGCATTGATTCGCGGATGATGGCAGTATCGCGGCTTCCCAAAGAAGAAGGAGACCTGATTCGGGCCTATGCAGAATCGCACAGAGAAGCACTGCATTATACCTCTCTTCGCTGTATTCACAGTCTGGTCAATGGGAAAGATAAGACCTATTTTCTCATTGGCCTGGAACAGAAGCCTATTCGGTATACGACATATGAAGATTTTCGCATGGCCAAACGGCTCATGGCGGCGGCTATGAACGAAGGCGTGTCGGAACTGGCCATTTTCCTGGATACGCTGGACATGGATGTGCCGTCTCTCATTGACGGACTGCTGTATCGGAATTACGAATTTATTCATTATAAGACCCATGCCAGGTCGCAGACAGTGCGCAATATTAACCTTATTACGTCGAGTCTGAATATTAAAGAATTCAATACCATGTGCTACACCTATTCGGCGGTGTACGAAGGGGTCTATGCCGCCAGGGATCTGGTCAATATGCCGCCCAATGAGCTGACGCCGCGGAAGTTTTCCGACATGGTGTCGTCCATGCTGAAAGGGGATACGATTCTCATCGAATCCCTGAATAAATGGGCCCTGGAAAAGCGGCATATGGGCGGCATTGTCGCTGTCGGCAAAGGGAGCATGAATCCGCCCCAGCTCATGGCCATTGCCTATCAGGGCGATCCGGACAGCCGGGCTGTGCTGGGCATTGTCGGCAAGGGCGTTACCTATGACAGCGGCGGCCTGTCCCTGAAGAGCCATGAAAATCAGGAGTTCATGAAGTCTGACATGGCCGGCGCGGCGGCAGCTGTCGGCGTCATTCGCGCGCTGATGCTCCTCAAGTATCCCGTCAACGTCCTGGCCGTCATTCCGCTGGCTGAAAACATTCCTTCCGGCATGTCCTATCATGTGGATGATATTATTTCCATGTACGGCGGCAAGACGGTGGAAATCAAAAATACTGACGCCGAAGGACGGCTGCTCCTGGCCGATGCCGTCACGTATGCCCAGGAAAAAGGATCAACCTGCCTCATCGATCTGGCAACGCTGACCGGCGCCTGTGTGACCGCCCTGGGGACGGTTCGGTCAGGCATGCTGGGGAATCAGCAGGAATGGATGAACCGGTTCTTTGATATTTCGGGCCGCGTCCATGAAAGGGTCTGGCAGCTGCCGGCAGACCGGGAGTATGAAGAACAGCTCCGCAGCGATGTGGCTGATTTGAAGAATACGGGCGGCCGCGACGGTGGTGCCATTACGGCGGGCTTATTTGTCAAGCAGTTCGTTAAGCCCGATATTCCCTGGATTCATCTGGATATAGCCGGTACGTCCTTTTGTGAAAAGAAAGATGACACCGGCTTTGCAGGAGCAACCGGCGTCGGTGTCAAGGCCATTCTGGAACTGCTCAAAGGAGGCATTTCGTGAACGTAGATCTGCATATGCATACGACCTGCTCAGACGGTGTGTATACGCCGGCAGTCCTGACGAAGATGGCCGTGCAGGCCGGATTGGGCGTCATGGCCATTTCCGACCATGACACAGTAGCGGCATACGGGCAGGCCGACACCTTTGCGCCGGCCATACGCATCATTCCGGCTATTGAAATCAGCTCGGACTACGAAGGGGAAGATGTACACGTTCTGGGATACTATATTGATCCTCAGAATGAGGAACTCCAGGCGTACTGCGCGCAGTTTAAACAGCGCCGCCAGAAGCGGGCCATGGAAATGCTGCAGCGGTGCCGTAATCTTGGCTATCGCATTGACGAGGAACAGGTAGCAGCTGTCTTGGCCAAAGGCGGGACCATTGGCCGGCCTCATATTGCCCGCATGCTCGTGGAAAAAGGATATTTCCCCAGTGTAGCAGCTGTATTTGATTCGCTGCTCCAGCGCGGCGGCCCGGCTTATGTGCCCTATCACCGCCGTTCTATCTGCGACTGCATTTCCCTGATTCACAGTGCCGGCGGTCTGGCTGTGCTGGCTCATCCGGGCCTGCTGAAGAGGACACTGAATGCCGTGCTGGCCCATCCGTTTGATGGGCTGGAAGTCTATCATCCCAAGAACCGGGGCCGGTACGAGGAATTTCTGCAGATTGCCATGGCGCGGAACTGGTATGTCAGCGGCGGCTCCGATTTTCACGGCGTTGCCGGCCGCTTTCCCGAACAGGTTGGCCTGTTTACGGTGCCGGCGGCCAGGGTGCAGCGATTACTGGATTATGACAAGGACAGGTGACAGCCATGAAGGTCATCGGATTTATTGGCGCCAGCGGCACCGGCAAGAGCCATCACGCTCTGGTCGTGGCGTATGAACATCATATTCCCTGCATTATTGACGACGGCCTGCTGATTTATCAGAACCGCATCGTTGCCGGCCAGTCGGCGAAAGAAGAGACGAATACCTTCAAAGCCGTCCGGCGGGCCATCTTTTCTGACGACGCCCATGCAGCCAGTATCTGCCGGGCTCTGCAGGAGATTCAGCCTCATACGCTGCTCATTCTGGGGACGTCGCGCCATATGATCTGCCGCATCTGTCAGGCCCTGCATCTGCCGGAAGCGTCGTCATACATCCGTATTGAAGATGTATCGTGCCCGGAAGAGATTGCCAAAGCCCGGGCTATTCGCCGCCAGGAAGGCAAACATATTATTCCCGTGCCGACAATGGAGCTGAAGACCCATTTCCGCGGCTATCTGCTCAATTCTGTCCGCTCTCTTTTTGCTGGCCGCAGCGGGCAGAAAACGCCGGATTTCGAACATTCCGTCGTGCGTCCTGTATTCAGTTATTACGGAAAGCTGATTTTTTCTCCTGTCGTGCTGGAAAAAATAGTCCGCCACAGCATCGGGGCTGTTCCTGGCATGGCCAAAATTCACCGCCTGAAAGTAGAAAAAAATTATCATGCCGGCGCCAATGGACTGGCTGTCATCCTTTCGGTCTCGATTTTTTACGGCGAAAATATCCGCTGTCTGACGAGCCGGATGAAACAGGCTGTGCAGCAGGACCTGGAATATACGACAGGCATGTCCCTGGATGTGCTGAAGATCACGATTCGCAGCGTCGTTCCGGCTCCAGAGGCCCCGTAACGGCCGGCAAGGCGGCCGGGAATTGACACAGACCGCCTGTGCCTATATAATATAT
>NZ_CATWFF010000157.1 GCF_958350005.1 uncultured Megasphaera sp.
GTGCTCATAGTGATTACTTCCTTTCCTGTTTGTATAAATAAAATTTTTTTACACGTGTTGTTTTATGCTGTCAATGATATCCTCAGCCTGATTGGAACAAATAATACCTAGTTTAGTCAATTCCTCATGCACTTCGACAGGTAAGGCTTGGCCATCTTTATTTTCGTTCAGCAACCCGCCCATAATAACACAGGCTGACAGATCGTTACGTTTCAGACAGTCCAGCACATCCTTGGCATACGTCAGGGCAATGCCATTAAACGTAGATATGAGAATAAAGGAACTGCCCGTTTCAATCACAGCATCTGCCAATTCCTGCGGTGATACATTAGCCCCCAGATCAAAGACATGCATACCAGCTTTAAGCAGAATAGCCTTGACGATTTCTTTGCCGAACTCGTGTACATCTGTACAGGCTACAATGGCATTTACGCCGTCCAGGGAATGTTCCAGACCTGGAATATTCCGACAAATCTGTTCTTTCTTCTGACCAATTGTCCAGACAATATCTGTCGGCTTAATAGGAATGCGCCCCCGCATGGCATGGGAATCTTTTTTCCCTGCTCCGAAATGTTCTTCCAGCGTTGCCGGTCCCATTGCTTTCAGAGCCAAGAACAGCTCGTTGGGATTGCGAATATCAATACCCATATCATCCAATCCATTGAGCACTCGTTCAAAGAAAATCTGACCGCCAATGACCAGCCGTTCTTTCTGAACTTCCATTTTTTCCCGATCTAAATAGAGCTGGTAGTGTTTTGCTTTTTCTTCCAGCATATTCGCTGTAATGTGGACCTGGATAATTTCATCGACAGAGGGAATGCGAATGGCCTCAGTAATCGGAATCGGCGTAACAGCATGGCCTGTCGGCACCATCATCTGTCCACACGTATCTGCCAGGACAAACGAGCAAAGAGCTGCATAGTTGCGATTATAATCCTCCGAAAAGTCGATCGTATTGCCATACAGCATGGAGCCTGGAGACCGATGGGTATTAATGACGTCCATAGCCATGAGAAAGATGATGCGCAAAATAGGGTCGCTGAACAAATTGCCAAAACAGTGAGATAACCGTGCGCCAAGCAAGTCTTCTACAATATATCGTTCCAGCATAGCCCAGCCGCAAAGGTTTGCCAGATCATGAAACATGGCACCAAATCCATCATCTAAATTCGAATGAATCAGTGCTCCTTGATCTTTAAACCGCGCCATCAGGGCGATGGCCGTCGTCATGTTAATAACCCGCTCTTCCTTGCTCATGAGACCGCCGGGATATTCATACGTATAATACTGCGCAATGTTCCCCATCGTCGTAACACCAGCATGCAGCGCCAACTTGGCATTTTCAGTGGAGTTCAGCGAGCCAATCATGTGGTCACCGAAATGAGGCTGTATGGGTACGACCTGCCCCACTGCTTCCCATTCTTCCGGC
Organism: uncultured Megasphaera sp.; assembly: GCF_958350005.1. Taxonomy (GTDB): domain Bacteria; phylum Bacillota; class Negativicutes; order Veillonellales; family Megasphaeraceae; genus Megasphaera. Next base: position 1,430 of record NZ_CATWFF010000157.1, read on the forward strand.
GTTTTAAACACGAGGCTTCCGCCTTGCATGACCTTATGTCGCATAGTTTCCGGCACACCCATGACCCAATCCAGGGCAACGCCAAACCGATCTAATGTAATACCCCGTTTATTCGTCAGTTCATCATAAATATATTGAAATCCTTTTGCTGTTTCTTCCCAGGAATTCCAGCCAATATGGGCATGGTGCATGATCTTGCCTTCTGCCATTCGTTTCTTTTTATATTCAGCTTCTGAAGATACGCCATAATGCTTCATAAACAATGTCGTTCCAATAGAGAGCCCTGCCGCCTCCCGTTCGGCTCTGGCAAGGATATCCGCCGTATCTGGTACCTCATTGGGAACTAAATTCTTCTTGATCAATGGTTCCATTCCGTCATTCCCCCCTTGTTACGTCTAATTTTTGCAGTGACTGCGATAAGATGGCAAATGCCGCTTCCCGGTCCATCTGCGCCAACAGCCCTGCTGCATAGCAGATATAAGACGTATCAAGATAATACGCTGCCTCCATAGGAAGAAGAATATGGGTCTCTTCCCGATGACGACATGCTTCATACAAAACGGCAGCCGGAGATAGAGCGCCAATAATAGGACCTCCTGTACCAACAATGGCTTTTATCCTGCAGAGATTTTTCCCTGTCTGAACTTTCTGTTTATTACCGAAATACCCATCATAGATACGTCCTGCATGACGGCGAGCAGCCACGCGTACTCCTTCCATAGCTGCTGCCTGTTCAAACTGCTGTTCTTTTCTGGTATTAGCCAAAAAGGCGTGATTTTCCAGCCGTTCTTTCACATATGTTTTAATTGCTGCATCATCCTGTCCCGTCAGCTGAAGAAGACGGTCTGTATCAGCTACTTCAACCAGTGAAGCAATGGATTCCCGCATGCCTATATCCCCTTCTACAGTCCGTTTGGCCTGCGGCTCAGGAGAGCCGATAAAATGTACACCGTCCAGAAGTTCCACAGGTGCCCAGGAATGTATATCCGTCGTTGCACCTCCCATATCTACCAATAAAACCTGCTCCCACCCAGGCTGCTTATCCGTTCCTTGAGCCAACAATTTCACACCTTCCAATACAGCCGCAGGCGTAGGCATAACTATCGGACCGACATATGTTTTGACCGTATCAAATCCCTTCATATGGGTAATGCGATTCATAAAAATATCGCGAACAGCCTGAACCGATGAAGAAATATTCAATTGCCCGATGGAAGGAATAATATTATCAGCAATAACGCAGGCCTTTTGATGCTGGGCAAACAAAAAGCGAACTTCTTTCTGCACCGCACTGTTTCCGGCATATACGATGGGACAGGTAAGACCGGCGCATTGAGCCAGTTTGCGTACATTTTCCAGTACCCATGAACTGTTGCCGCCTTCATAGCCGCCACAAAGCAGTATAATTTCAGGCTGAAGCGTATATATTTCATCTATATCAGATGTCGTAAGCCGATGGGAAAATGTTCGGATTACTTTCGCTCCGGCACCATAGGCAGCATTCTTTCCAGCCGTCAGACTCAATGAATCCGTGAGTCCAATAACTACCATTCGCAGACCACCTGCAGCAGAGCTGGATGCCAGTTTTTGAGAGCTGGCCAATGCCTTGCGGCCAATATGCTGTTCAATCGCATCCAGACAGATGCGCAATCCAATGCTGGCATCGTTCTGCACCGTAGAAGGAGTGCGAAAGGTATATACAATTTCTCTTTCCGTCAGGGACAACACCGTCGCTTTCGTGAAGGTGCTACCAAAATCAATCAGCGTAGCCAACTCCATATTTCACCCCACCAATCCCTACTATCTTCACTGTACTATCCAAAAATTTTAGAAATATTGCAAAGGGATTGATAGAATAAAAACAGCAGGAGCGGTACAACAATATACTTATAGACAATATCAAATGACCTTCCCAGTTTTATGCTGCTTCCCGGAAGAAGCCACTCCTGACGTACTTTTCTGGCACCGACATACCAAGCCAACGTAAGTGCCATGATACTGGCAGTCAGTGTATACCCAATATCACCAATTAAGAAGTCAAATTTTTCTAAAAAAGTACTGCTCCAGATACAGGGAATGCTACCAAGAATAGTGATAACCGCAATAATACATACCGTTTTTTGTCGGCTCCAACCTAATCCGCCGCTGAATGTAGTAACCGAATTTTCAAGAATACCCACACCAGCTGACAAACCGCCTAACAGCATGGCAAAAAAGAAAGCAAACGCAACTAATCCAGAAAACGGCAGCTGTGCAAAGATATATGGAAGCGTAATATATGTCAATCCTGGTCCGGCCTGCAGGTCCAGTCCAAAGGCCACAACTGCAGGTATAACAACTAGTCCTGAGAGAATACAGCCAAAGAGATTCCACATAACGACTGTAAAGAAATCCATTGTAATATCTGAATTATCCGGCAAATGACTACCATAGGCCATAAGACAGGCAGGACCCAACCCTACAGCAAAGAGAGCCATTCCAGCCGCTCTGGCCCATATGGATGGATCAAAGAGAGCATTCATATCTGGTTTGGCAAAGAGTTCCAGACCCTTTTCCACACCTGGGATTGTAAGGACTGTACCTAACAACAAAAATAAGACAACATAGTGTAAAGGAATACAAAATTTGCTGAATCGTTCGATACCGGCTTGAATGCCTTTCAGACATATCATGCTGACAGTCAGTACAATAATGACTGTAGCACCAAAAATAGCAAATTTATTGCTTTCAAAATCGTGAAAAAAAACAGAAGGATTAGCCATTAATTCAGTGCCGTTGGTAATGGTAAATAAGGTATACACCATGGTCCAAGATACGACTACTAGGTAATACATATTCATTCCTAATGGAATAAGTGGAAATATCCAACCAATATATTTGATAATCCCTTTATGTTCATAGGTCTTTCTGAAAGAAACAATAGGCCCATTTTTCATTTTTCTGGCAAAGGCAAGCTCAGCAAGGCCAGCAGGGATGGCTACAACAATAGTCAGAAACGTAAAAATAAGAATAAATGCGCCTCCTCCACTTTCTGCCGCTACATAGGGAAAACGCCATATTGCTCCCAATCCAAAGGCCATGCCAATAGTCGCTAGAATATACCCAATGCGGGATCCCCATTGTTGATTCTCCGTGCTCATATTCCTTCCCCCTTTACGTCATCATGCCATTCATTCTGTTTCAGACATTTGCATAATGCCCATACAGATACACCGCCAATGACAAAAATATAAAAGCCCAACATCATCCACGTAC